>JAEWMZ010000454.1 GCA_023392995.1 Bacillota bacterium | reverse complement strand
ATGTCTATGGATATTAAACAGATATCAATTGAAATTAATGAATTGCCAATTGTTGCAAGGAGGATGGAATGGATAATCAAATTGAGCTAAAGAAGCTGAGTGCTGATGTTTTAATCATTGGCGGCGGGACAGCAGGATGTTATGCGGCATTAACTTTGGGTGAGCATTCAAATGCATCCATTATTATAGCCGAGAAAGCGAATATCAAACGAAGCGGCTGCCTCGCAGCAGGCGTTAATGCGATTAACGCATATATCGTCAAGGGAAGAACCCCGGAGGATTATGTGGACTATGCGAAGCAGGATGCAGATGAAATCGTAAGAGAGGATCTTCTGCTAACCATGTCCGAGGGCTTAAACAGAGTAACAAAGAAGCTGGAGGAGCTTGGTCTAGTAATATTAAAGGATGAGAACGGTGAGTATGTTGCTAGAGGCAACCGTAACATCAAGATCAACGGAGAAAATATCAAGCCAATTCTTGCAGCCGCGGTGGAGCAGCAAAAGAACGTGCAGATTCTAAATAAAGTAAATGTCATTGATTATATTGTACAGGATAACCGTATTTACGGCGCATTTGCCACTCATGTGGAGGAGAAGATTTTATATGAGATAAGAGCGAGAAAGGTTATCTGTGCCACCGGAGGAGCGGCAGGGCTTTACCGTCCCAATAATCCGGGATTTTCGAGGCATAAGATGTGGTATCCTCCCTTTAATACCGGAGCCGGATATGCCATGGGCATCAGGGCGGGAGCGGAGATGACTACCTTCGAGATGCGGTTCATTGCTCTGCGCTGTAAGGATACCATTGCACCCACGGGAACCATTGCCCAGGGAGTTGGAGCAAAGCAGGTGAATGCCAAGGGAGAGATTTATGAGACAAAATATGGAACCACCACTTCACAGCGGGTCTATGGTACGGTGCGAGAGAACCAGGAAGGCAGAGGACCTTGCTACCTAAGAACAGAGGGCATTACACCGATACAGGATGAGGAGTTAAAGAAGGCGTACCTTAATATGGCGCCAAGCCAAACCCTGAAATGGGTAGAAGCAGGTAAGAATCCAAGTGAGCAGAGTGTTGAGATTGAAGGTACAGAGCCCTATATTGTTGGAGGACACACGGCGAGCGGATACTGGATCGATACCAACCGAAGAACTACGATAGAAGGCTTATATGCCGCCGGAGATGTGGCAGGAGGCTGTCCTCAGAAATATGTGACCGGAGCCCTTGTTGAGGGAGAAATAGCAGCCCATGGGATTTTGAAGGATATGGAGAAAGAGAAGGAAGGTGCTCTGTTAAGCCAGCGGACAGAGGATATGCTGATAGCCTCGAAGCTAATAGAAATAGAACAGATTCTAAAGAAAGAGAATCCGATCTTTACCACGGAGCAGCTGGAGGAGGCAATGCAAAAGGTTATGGATACCTATGCCGGAGGAATCAGTACCAACTATCAGTTCAACGAAAAGCAGCTTCGGATTGCAGAAGAGAAGATTGAGCAGCTAATGGAACTCAGTCAGCAGTTAAGAGCGGAGGATATGCATGAATTGATGTTTGTCTATGAACTAAAGGAACGGCTTGTGGTATGCAAGTCAGTCATTGCCCATTTAAGAGCAAGAAAGGAAACCAGATGGCATAGCTTTGCTGAGAATCTGGATTATCCGCAGAAGAGTGAAGAATGGTTAAAATATGTGAACTCAAAATTAGTGGACGGAAAGCTTCAGATCCTTTACCGGAAGCTGGTAGGACGGAGGGAGATCTATGAGCATAGCAATTAATCAAGAGAAATGTATTGGCTGCAGAAAATGCCAAAAGGTCTGTCCGGGTAATCTGATTCAGTTAAATGAGAATAAAAAGGCCTGGATCAAATATCCCAAGGACTGCTGGGGCTGTACCTCCTGCTTAAAGGAGTGTGAACATAAGGCGATTGCTCTTTATCTGGGCGCCGATATCGGTGGTATGGGAAGTAAATTAACCACCACCTTTGAAGGAGATTTGGTTCACTGGCAGATTGAAAAAAGTAACGGCGAGACTTTGGTAATTGATATTAATCGTAAGGATTCAAATCAATATTAAGTGGAAAACATCAATTGCGAGACATGACAATCCATGATAGAGGTTTGGATTTTTCATATAAGAGAAATAGCGTTATATAGGCTTTGGGATATAAAGTTTGAGATATAAAGTTTGGATACCAAGTTTGGGATATCAAGTTTGGGATATCGAGTATGAGGATATAAAGTTTAATAAATTGTAATGGTAGCAGCACTGATTTTATGTGTAGCAGCAGGAGTTTTATGTATCACCCTGGTAGTTAATATTTGAAAGGTAGGGGTATATGGTTGAAAGAAATGCACGTTTCAACCTCAAAAGTTTGTGCTGCAAAATCCTTAGCACAAACTTCATATGCGCAGATAACATGCGCAGAAATGGAGGAAAGAATGAGTAATATGACACATCTTGATGAATTGGAAGCAGAAGCGATTTATATTATCCGCGAGGTTGCTGCAGAATGTGAGAAACCGGTGATGCTGTATTCCATCGGTAAGGACAGCTCCGTAATGCTGCATCTGGCAATGAAGGCATTTTACCCAGAGAAGCCGCCTTTTCCTTTTATGCACATTGATACCACCTGGAAGTTTCGGGAGATGGTTGAATTCCGTGACCGGAAGGCGAAGGAGTTGGGGATTGAGATGCTGGTTTATAGTAACGAGGAAGGAATCGCACAGGGAATTAACCCCTTTGATCATGGCTCAGCCTACACGGACATTATGAAGACCCAGGCCTTGAAGCAGGGCTTAAACAAATATGGTTTTACAGCAGCTTTTGGCGGCGGGCGCCGGGATGAAGAGAAATCCAGAGCCAAGGAACGAATCTTTTCCTTCCGAAATGAAGCCCATGCCTGGGATCCGAAGAACCAGAGACCAGAGATGTGGAAGCTCTATAATACGAAGATCAACAAGGGAGAAAGTATGCGTGTGTTCCCTATCTCCAACTGGACGGAAAAGGATATCTGGCAGTATATTCAGAGAGAAAACATTGATATCGTATCCTTATATTATGCGAAGGAGCGGCCTATCATTTACCGTGATGGCAATATCATTCTGGTGGATGATGAACGCTTAAAATTAAAGCCGGGGGAACAGATTGAGTATAAGAAAGTACGTTTTCGTACGCTTGGCTGCTATCCTCTGACTGGAGGGAATGAATCGGAGGCGGTTACTCTGGAGGAGATTATCGAAGAAACCCTAAGCGCCGTTTCCTCTGAGAGAACCACCCGTGTCATTGACAACGAGGCAGCCGGCAGTATGGAACGTAGGAAGAGGGAGGGATATTTCTAATGAAGGGCTTATTAAAATTTATTACCTGTGGTAGTGTAGATGATGGAAAATCCACTCTGATCGGTCATATTTTATACGACTCCAAGCTGCTGTATGCAGATCAGGCCAGAGCGCTTGAATTGGACAGCAAGGTTGGCAGCCGTGACGGAGCAATCGATTACTCCCTGTTGCTAGATGGTCTTATGGCAGAACGGGAACAAGGAATCACAATTGACGTAGCTTACCGTTATTTTACCACGAATCATAGAAGCTTCATCGTTGCCGATACCCCGGGACACGAGGAGTACACCAGAAATATGGCGGTGGGTGCATCCTTTGCGGATCTTTCCATCATCCTTGTGGATGCAAAGCAGGGCGTGCTGCAACAAACCAGACGTCATGCCAGAATCTGCTCCCTCATGGGAATCAGACATTTCGTCTTTGCAGTAAATAAGATGGATTTAGTGGGCTACAGCAAGGAGCGATTTGATGAGATTTTGCAGCAGATTAATGAACTAGTGGAGGAGCTTTCCTTACAGGAGGTTAAGATCATACCGATCTCAGCTACCGAAGGAGATAATCTGACCACGAAATCTGAGAATATTCCCTGGTACGAAGGGGAGGCACTGTTAACCCATCTGGAGCAGGTGGATATTACAGATGATAAGGAAGAGGGCTTTTACTTAAATGTACAGAGGGTGTGCAGACCAAATCATACCTTCCGCGGCTTCCAGGGACAGATTGAGGCTGGCAGGATTGCGGTTGGCGATGAGATAATAGCGCTGCCAAGTAATGAGAAGGCTGTGGTAAAAAGTATTCATATTACTGACAAGGAAGCAAAAGAAGCAGAGCGAGGTCAGGCGGTCACGATCCAGCTGAATAAGGAAGTGGATGTGTCCAGAGGCTGTGTACTTACAAAGGAAGCAAAACTGGTTACCAGCAAGCAGTTAACGGTATCGCTTTTATGGATGGATGACAGTGAGCTAACTCCGAATAAGCACTATTTTGTAAAACTGGGAACAAAGCTTATCCCAGGTGTTGTGACAAAGATTAACTACAAGGTAGATGTAAATACCGGTGAGCATCATACTACCAACCGGCTGGTTAAGAATGAAATTGCGGTATGTGAACTGACTCTGGCGGAAAAGATTGTAGCAGATGAGTTTAAGAAGCATAGAACCCTGGGTGAATTGATATTAATTGACCGGATTACCAATATGACCTCAGCCTGCGGTGTTGTGGAAGAGCTGGAAGACGGAGATGGAAGCCAGAAAGAAGGCGTGACCTTCCGGTCTGATAAGTTAACGGCCAGAGGAAGTCTCTTTGAGGAATTTTATTATAATCTGGAGAGCTCCAGTATCTCAAAGCAAGCTAAGGAGCACCCGGTATATACCGTTGGTGATGAGATACCTGTGAAGGGTGAGAGCTATCATTATCCAGACCACTTTGATGTTCTGGCACTTCAAGATGAAGTGGCGGTAACTGTTCGCAATCAGAGAATTGAAGCAATTATAGCCTTATCAGATTACTTATATACAGGCTACCCAGTGATCGATGAAAAGGGTTTTGCAATTAGGATTACATCGGAGACAGAGCTGGCAGTGTTCTTGCATGATGTCAAGGGATCGAAGGAAAAGCAATCAGCTGACGTTGCCAATAAGTGGTTAAGCTTTGAAACCTATCGAACCATAGTATTTAATAATAATTTCTGGATTATATAAAAGGAACTAGTCGCATAATTAATAAGAGGTACCTTAATATTATATGGTGGCTGAGTAAAACAGTAAAATCCGACAGAATGACCGTCAACGATAAAGCCTAATTATTAAATTGAAAAATAATATTGACCTATCTTGAAAATATTGGTATTATTTAGAAAATTTATAGTTGGAGGGAAACTTATGGATGATAATATAAGAATTGTACAGGAATATTATGATACTGATGCTCAACTGGAGTGGGATAGGCTTGGAACACATCCATTTGAATTCAGAATAACCACCCTAATGATGGATCAATATATAAAGCCGGGAGACAAAATCCTTGACATTGGCGGCGGACCGGGGCGCTACTCGCTTTATTATGCACAGAAGGGCTGTGAGGTTACGCTGATCGATCTATCTCCGGAGAATGTAAAGTTTGCCCTTGCAAAATCAAAAGAAATGGGTGTTAGCCTAAAAGCAATCCCCGGAGACGCAAGAGAAGTGGATCGGTTAATGGAAGGTGAATTCGATCATATCTTTGTAATGGGGCCAATGTATCATCTAATGGAGGAAGAAGATAGGGTAAAAGCATTAAACGCGGCCTTATCCTTATTGAAGGAGGGCGGGAACATCTACATTTCTTTCATTTTAATGTTTGCTGGAATGATCTATGGAATGAAATTTATGCCGCAATTTTTACTTCTTGGGAAGGAACAAAGCTTTGTTGATGCGGTTTTAAAGGATGAATCCTTCGCTGGAGATGCATTTACAAAAGCATTTTTCATCAGCCAAAAGGATATCCTGCCTTTCATGGCCAATTTTCCGCTGAAAAAGAAGCATCTCTTCGGGCAAGAAAGCATTCTTGCTCCTTGTGAAACTAATCTTCTGAATCAACCGCAGGAAGTACAAGATAAATGGATCGAAACTGCTGTGAGATTATGTGAAAGAGAGGAATTACTAAGTTATTCAGAACATGCGATGTACATAGGTCAGAAATCAAAGGATAGAAAAATAGGCAAATAGAGCGTACTTATAGATAAATGGAAAAGAGCTGCAAAAAAATTTGCAGCTCTAATTCATTTCAAAGTATTTCATTTCAAAAGTAATTCATTTCAAAAGTAATTCATTTCAAAAACTATTCGTATCAAAAGCTATTCACAAAACAAAAGTGTTTGTCTTAATAAATACGAAACCATACCAATGTGGTATACTTGTACCTTTTTTTGAAATAATATATCTTACGTTTCTAGTATTGATCTTATGATCTCGAAGGCTAAGGCATATGAGATATTCCTAAGGCCATCCAAGAGAAGATGAAAGCTCAGAAAGCAAGGACTAGGAAATATCTGTCCTTTTTTTAGATAAAAAACATAAACTCTCCATCACCTTTGTGCTTTTCTGCTTCAGCTACAAGATCATATAGAGAAGCTTCTTTTAAGCACTGCTCAATCGTATGATCCAACGGTTTAAATATCCTTGCCCGTAATGCGGCTTCAATATCAGGAGCCGTGCCAGGAACTGTCTCCTCCGTACTTTCAAAGAGAGAGGTCTCTATTGCGGATAGGATGTCATAGACAGATATTTGTTTGGGAGACTTAGATAACTGATATCCTCCCTGGGAACCTTTGATGGAATTTACAATTCCAGCATGCTTTAATAAAGAAAAAACTTGCTCCAGATATATTTTTGAAATACCAAGCTTCTCGGAAATACTAATTAATGTAATATATTCGTTGCCATTATGCTGTTCAGCCATACTAGTGGTGGCAGCTAGTGCATAACGGCCTTTTGCTGATAATCTCATTATAACACCTCCATTTCATACTGCCTTTGTATGTATTTATGATATCCAATAATCATGGAAATGTCAATCAACAAATGGGTTAATGAATTAATATGTCAGCAATCATATCATGAAATCTTTCATTATTAAAAAAAGAATGAAATAATTTCCGTATTATATATAAAATTTTCTAATTTCCTATTGACATTCTGGAATTTAAGTAATATGATAATATCAAACATATTAATCATATATGAAATGTAAATATAAATGAATCACAAGTGAATCCAGCCAGATTCATTTGAAGAATGGGAGGAAGCAAATATGGCAAAGGTTTATAAGAGTTTAACAGATTTAGTAGGAAAGACACCTTTATTAGAAGTATCAAATTATGAGAAGAAGCACGGATTGGAAGCAACCGTAGTAGCAAAATTAGAATATTACAATCCGGCAGGCAGTGTAAAGGACAGAATTGCGAAGGCAATGATCGAAGACGCGGAAGCAAAGGGCTTACTGAAAGAAGGTTCTGTAATTATCGAGCCTACCAGCGGTAATACCGGTATCGGCTTAGCCTCCATCGCTGCTGCAAGAGGATATCGTTTGATCTTAGCTATGCCTGAGACCATGAGCGTTGAGAGAAGAAATTTATTAAAGGCATATGGAGCAGAGTTAGTATTAACAGAAGGCTCTAAGGGCATGAAGGGTGCAATCGCAAGAGCAAACGAACTTGCAGAAGAAATTCCTAACTCCTTTATCCCAGGACAATTTGACAATCCTGCAAATCCCGCTGTTCATAAAGCAACAACTGGCCCAGAGATTTGGGAAGACACAGATGGAAAGGTTGATTTCCTGGTAGCAGGTATCGGTACTGGCGGTACAATTACAGGTGCAGGTGAGTATTTGAAATCACAGAATCCTGGAATTAAAGTAGTTGCAGTTGAGCCTTTTGATTCACCTGTGTTATCCGAAGGCAAGGCAGGCCCTCACAAGATTCAGGGTATTGGTGCAGGCTTCGTACCTCAGGTATTAAATACCGGTGTATTTGATGAGATCATCAAGGTTAAGAACGAAGATGCTTTTGCAACCGGTAAGGAAATTGCGAAAACAGAAGGCTTATTGGTTGGTATCTCCTCCGGTGCAGCTCTCTGGGCAGCAACAGAGCTTGCGAATCGTCCTGAGAATAAAGGAAAGACTATTGTGGTTGTTCTTCCTGATACAGGTGAGAGATATTTATCTACTCCTCTATTTGCAGAATAATTTTGAGATAATAGTAACCCCCGTGAATCCAGTATTCATGGGGGTTTTGTTTATGTAGTAGTCCGGCTTTTTGCGTTGATTCAAATGCATCGGCTTCCTACCGATCATAATACTTTGGTGCACATATGCAGGAGTCCATGTATTCCAAAAGCTGATTGATTCCAAAGACCGGAACACCTGAGATGTTCTGAATCAAATTGGTAAAGGGAGCAAAATTAGTACACTCAAGAAGGATTGCTCCGGTATCCGGATATTCTTCCATATGCTTTAAGGTAAGCTCCTTGATCGAAGCCTCTAATACTTCAATATCCTCCTCCAGATTATCTTGAATAAACAGCCTGGAAAAAGGGGAATCCTCGGGCATACCACTGATACATACGGGAATATCTTTGCTCGACCAGCCCAGCTGCAAAAAGTAGTCATCATGAATTAAATCGGCACGTTCCGTAAAGATCCCTATCTTTAAGCTGCTGTTAAGCATACTGTGTACAAAGGGAGCCAGCAGCAACGTATTTGTAAAAACAGGAATATGAACCGCATCAGCCAGCTGCTTTTGAAATCCTGCCAGGAAGCTGCAGCTGGTGGTAATTGCTTTGCAGCCTTCCCGCTCCAGTTCTAACGCGGCATCAATAAAGGGCTTAAGCAAAAGCTTTTCAGCATTGGCTGCATTCATTTTATCAACCGATACATTTCTAACCGTATAATATCGAACCGGAACCTTGTAGGTTCTCGCATTTCCTATATCTCCCACAAGTCTGGGGAAGACCGTATCCATCATCAGTATACCAATATATTG
>JAEWMZ010000347.1 GCA_023392995.1 Bacillota bacterium | reverse complement strand
GCAACCGTTACCGTTAAGGTAGACACCACCACGCTGTTAAGAAAATTGATATAGAATTTTCCTTTATTAATAATATATACATAGTTCTCCAGCGTGATGGATTTCAGTGTGGGAAAGAACTTAGGAGGATATTCATATAACGCACCATTTGGCTTTAATGATGTGCTTATTAAATAGATCATCGGCATGGTAAAAAGAATTGCCAAAGCAACCAGTACAAGAAACAACACAATCTGTATTACATTATTCTTCTTCATCTCATCTTCACCCCTGTCAGTTCTTATTCTTCATTAGCCGGAATTGCACTATGGCAAGTAAGGCTAATACAAATGCTGTTATAAATGACAGTGCTGCCGAATAACCAAAATCACCGGTACTAAAAGCCTTGTAATACATCCAGGACAAAATTGTATCTGTTTGATGGCTTGGAGCACCTCCGGTTATCATCTTAATTGAGGTATATACATTAAATCCACCAATGGTCAGCATTACCAGTGCAAATAAAATGGTTCCCCTAATGCTGGGAATGGTAATTTTGAAAAACCTCATCAGGGAACTGGCTCCGTCTATGGAGGCCGCTTCATAAAGCTCGATTGGAACCGTCTGCAGTGCCGCTAAAAAAACCACCATGTTCCAGCCGATCCCCTTCCAGGACCCCAGTAACATAGCCACTCCAAGGCCGCCCCACCTGGCATCAAGCCACCGAATGTTCTGATTTACCAGATGTAAGACATCCTTCAGGAAATAGTTCAATAGCCCTTCCGTATTAAAGATATATTTAAATACCAAAGAAGCAATCACCCAGGAGGTAATAACCGGAAGATAATATAATACACGAAAGGTAACTTTAAAATGCTTTATATTGTGTATCAAAAGAGCTGCCATTAAGCCGAGAAGCATTTGGGCTGGTACCGTGAGAAGCGTGTATACCAGGGTATTAACAAAGGCGGTTTGAAAATAGGGGTCTCGAACGACTGCCTTATAATTATCAAGTCCCAGGAAGGACTGATTAAGAATCGAACTGAAATCCCATTGAAAAAAGCTTATTACAAACAGCTTTACAATTGGATAAATTGTGAACAAACCGAAGATCAGCAGCCCAGGTATCAGTAGCGTTACAATTTGTAATTTATTTTTTAACGATTTATATGTCATAAGTTGCCTCCATAAGCTGCCAACATTATCTTGATTAATATAATCCAATTTGTTATACTATAATAAATTTTGAAACCTCCGTTTTGTGAACAAAACAGACGATATTTAGATGAATTTACCCTCCGTTTTGTCCACATAAGTTGCCTCACTTAATTTGTCCCTATGGTTCATCATGCATGGAAGCACATCTTAAGTTAAGGCTTTCTCCGGTTCGTTTATCGCTTGTACTTTGGATTATTTTGCTGCCAATAAGCCATCCACTTTCGTTGCAAGCTCATCCATAGCGTCCTGTGCTGTTTTTTCTCCATTTACCACGGAGGTAACTGCCGCATTTAATTCACTATCAATTTCAGACCAGCTGGCTACGGTAGGTCTTGATTTTGCAGTTTTTATTGCTTCCAGGTACGGAGCAAAAGCGGCGTTTTTTACAGTATCACTTTCCAGGGCTGTTTTATTCACCGGTATTTGTCCGCACTTTGCCATTTCGGTTTGTGCAAATTCTGCGGTCATAAATTTAGCAAATTTCCAGGCTGCTTCCTTCACAGAAGCATCTGCTGAGGTATTAAATAAAGAGATATCTTCACCGCCAAGTACGGATACGGAGCCACCATCTCCGGCAGGCATGCCGGTGGTTGCATATTTAAAATCAGGATAGGCTCCAGCCATCTCAGCTATTTTCCACGGTCCATCCAGTATCATGCCATAACGGCCTGTTCCAAACCCGTCCGTCATTGGAATATCTCCGCTGTTCCAGCCGGTAATTGCTCCCTCTTTATAGAGATCGGCATACATTTGGATCGCTGCTACTGTTTTGCTGCTGTTGATATAGCCGCTGGCTTTGGTTTGCTCCGGATTTAATAATTCCCCGCCGTAGCTCCAGATGAAAGGGCAAAGGTTCCAACCAGCTAAAGCTGGTTCTTCATATCCCCATACCTGCTGACCATTTTCATTGCTGCCGGATAACTTCTTTACCGCATTTACGAACTCCTCCATTGTCTGAGGCGGATTGATTCCTGCCTTCTCAAGGGCATTTACATTATAATATAAGATTTTTGTATTGGTATTAAGTGCAAGACCGTAGTAATGATCTGCTATTTTAGCGGTACTCATTGCACTATCCAGTAAATTCTGAGATACATCATTAAAATCAGACTGCTGCTCATCCAGTGCTGTCAGTATACCGGATGCCTGAAATTCAGGAATCCAGGCCGCATCTAATCTTGCTACATCGGGTAATGTATTTGACTGTGCGCTGACCAGGATTTTATCATGCAGATCTGCCCATTCATGAGAAACTGCATTGACCTTAATTCCGGGATTTTCACTCTCGAATTTTGGTATCAGTACGTTCATCAGAGTATCATTCTCAGCTGATTGCGCACTGTAATGATGCCAAAAGTTAATGGTAACCTCTTTTGTTTCAGATACGTCAGATTTCGTATCTCCTGTTGCTGTTTCCCCGCTTTTGCTGGGTTCAGATTCTACTGGTGATTTACTACAAGCTGTGAGAGCTGCCAGGCACAGAACGGCTGATAGTAGAATTGCCAGTATTTTTTTTGCTTTGTTCATAAGTTTCTACCTCCTCAAATTTTATTATCTTAACGGAATACGGCTCCAGCTGAAATTGCAGGCTGTTTTCCTGTTCCGAAAAGTTCTTGCTGCTTGTTTCCTCTGAAAGAATGATTTCCTTCCAGCTCACCCCATCCCCCGTGGGTAAATTAACCTCTGCCGGTGTCTCAGAATTATTGATGATGGCTTTGATATGTACCCGTTCCAGGCTCCGCTCAAACCCGTAAATATTACGTTCATTATCCGTAAGTATTGTGTGAAAGCTTCCGTAACGGATTACCGGTTCTTTGTGGCGAATTGATGATAGAAGCTGATACCAGGCTAATAAATCCTGATCTTGTTCCTCCTGCTCCCAGAGCATGGCTCTTCTGCAATCCGGATCATTGTCTCCTGTTATTCCTATCTCATCGCCGTAATAAATCGCGGGAGCACCCGGTAACAGAAATTGAAAGGCTACTGCCAGCTTTAACTTATTTTTATTTTCCTTGCAGGAATACAAAAATCTCGGAGTGTCATGGGAATCCAGCAAATTATACATAGAATGGTTATATTCTTCGTAGTAGCCTGCCAACATATGATTTAATCTCTCATCCAGTTGTTTCGGGCTAATCTTTCCATAAGCAATATAATCCAACATTGCATCACGAAATACGTAATTCATAACGCTATCCATCTGGTCACCCAACAGCATTTTTCTTCCAAAGCCCCAGGTTTCTCCCAGCAATAGAATCTCCGGATATTTTTCCTTAAGATATCTTCTTGCTTCTCTCCAAACAGCAGGATCAACTTCATCTGCTACATCCAGTCTCCATCCATCGATTTCGGCGTAATTGATCCAGAACTCCATAACCTGAAGGATAAACCCGCATACCGCTTGTTCTGAAGTACATAACTTCGGCATCCATTTATATGCGCCCACGCATTCGTAGTCGTTATGGGAAACCTTAGCCGGAAATCTGGTAATATGAAACCAGCTTCGATAGCTTGAGTTTTCCTGCTGCAGCATCACATCCTGAAAAGGCTCAAAGGACATTCCACTGTGATTGAATACACCGTCAAGGATGATTTTCATTCCTCGGTCGTGGCATTCGGTTACTAATTCTTTTAAATCCTCATTGGTACCAAAGCTTTCATCCACCTGCATATAATCTGTAGTTGCATATTTGTGATTGAAGTCCCCTTTGAAGATCGGGTTAAGATAAATGCAATCCACTCCAAGTGCCTTAATATAATCCAGCTTCTGAATAATTCCTCTTATGTCACCTCCCATGTAATTCTCTCTGGTCGGTTTCTCACCCCACGAAACACAGTCCGCCGGATCATTGGTATGATCTCCATTGCGAAAGCGTTCCGGAAATATCTGATAGTACACCTGCCCCTTTGACCATTGCGGTATGCTTATGACATCCCCTGGATTGGCATATAAGTATTCAAAATAGCCATCCATCGGATACGCTTGCGTCAAATCATATTCCGTATAGTAATAGGTGTTTCCTGAGGCATCGACCAATTCAAAAAAGTACTTCGTGTATCTGGCGATCTTCGAAAATTCAACCTCCGCAAAATAATAATCCTGCATATTGTCCCGGTAACGCAGCTCCATCTCACTGCTCTTTCGCTTGTTGATCTCATTTTCTGTTCTAGCCCAATAGATTAGTCTGCATTTGATAAAATCGCCTTTGGTTGTTTCCAGTCTGAGTACAAGTTTATTCCTTGCTTTCACATAGACATAATCCAGGGTGTTCTTATGAACTACCACCGTTTTTAACATTCTTTCATCCTGCCCCTTTCGTAGATGATTCCCTGACAAGGATATTCGTTGGAATGTACATGTGCTTTGTAGCACCGGAATTATCCTGAATGATACGAATCAGCTGCTCCGCCGCCTGAATTCCCAGACCGTAGGTATCAACATCAACCGCAGTCATGGGGGGATCCGTATACTCTGCAATCGGATAATTATCAAAGGTAACAATTCCAATATCCTCGGGAACCTTATAATTTATATTCTTTAACGTCTTTAGGACATTAAATGCTATGATATTATTGCCGCATAAAAAGGCATCCGGATGTCTTTCGCTTAGGGCCAGTTTTTCGATACGCTGATTATCCTCATTTATATTTTCCCCATACTCGACTATAAATTCCTGCTGGGTTGGTATCTTATGCTCTTTGAGACAAGCCATATATCCGGCCAAGCGCTTTTGTGTAAAGACGGTATTCGCTTTTTCTGTTACCAAAGCAATTCTTGAATACCCCTGCTGAATCAAGTGCTCCACCGCAGTGCGGCTTCCCATCTCATTGTCCACATCAATCCAAGTGGTCTCCGCTTTATATTTTTTAGGCTCACCCATAACGATGAAGGGAAAGCCCATGCGGTTCAGCTCCTTGATCAGATCAGGTCTTATCATGGAGGAGGGCATAATAAGACCATCCACCTTCTTCTCCAGCATAAGGGTTTCCACCATGGATTTATCCTTCTTTTTTCTGTCATTTGTAATGATAAGACTATATCCATGCTCCTGGATCACCTTCTCTATGGCAAATACGCTTCGATTAAAGAATGCATTGGCAAAGGTATTGTCATCCTGTGCATCGATTACCAAACCAATGCAATAAGTGAGTCCATTGGCAAAATTCCTGGCCAGGCTATTCGGATGATAGTCCAGTTCTTCCATTGCTTCCTGAATTTTTTTAGTTGTTATATCGGAAATTCGTGAATTCCCATTCAATGCTCTAGATACCGTAGAGGGCGACACCCCTACTTTCTTCGCAATATCTTTAATTGTTACCGTCATTCCAGCACCCACACCTTTCCATTTCCTAGACCCCATTTAAAATTGAACCGGCCTTCATAGAACGGTTGAAAATGTTCTTTTTATCAACCTAACCTCTATTCCTGCACATACTATTTGCGCAGACCAAGTAAGTGATACGAAACATAAACTTGCGGTTGGAGATTTATATTCCAACCTATCACTCAATATTGTGCAACCGTTTGCGCAACTTAATTATAAAACCTCATTCCTAAAAAGTCAATACTGTTCTTTATCGGGTAGGAGGCTAACCATTAATTGATTAGCCGACCTCCCACACCGCACGTACGTACCGTTCGGTATACGGCGGTTCCTTAGTTTTCACAAATTTTCAGATAATAGTCAGACATGGAGATATA
>JAEWMZ010000324.1 GCA_023392995.1 Bacillota bacterium | reverse complement strand
CCTTGTTCTGATCCAGCTCCTTCTGCCTGGCTGTCAACTGCTGCTCGTAGGACGCAAACTCCTTTCGTGCGGCAGCTTCCTCCTGGTTAAGCTTATCTTCTCCGGTTTCCAGCTTCGCCTTGTTATCATCCAGTTCCTTTTGAGCAGAAAGAAACTGTTCTTGCGCTGACTTCTTTCCCTTAGTCAATGCTTCCTGGCCATCATCCAGCTTCTTTTTATTGTCGTTTACTTTAGTTAAGCCTTCCTGATAGCTTTCCCAGCCATCATTAATCTCAAGCTGGGCATCTGCGAATTTCTGATCTGCCTCTGCCATTTTATCCGCCAGCTCCTGTTCAGCCTCGCTTAGCTTCTCTGTTGCTTCTCCGATCACCTGATTCGATCTTATTTCCTGTCTTTCCTCTGCCAGAGTATTCTTAATATCCGCTGTAATACCTTCCACCAGCTTACGATACTCTGCTGAATAAGTATCCAGCTCCTTCGCACCCTCCACCGTCAGATAGATGGCGGTTATAACATCGCTGTCTATGCATCCATCTACTGCAAACAGCATATAGTCACTGCTGCTGGTAGAGAACGCGTTGTTCGCCAGTCCTTCCTGCTGACTGGCGATATTCAGAGGGCTAAGCACCAGAGCTGTTATCTTATATTCCGATACTGCCAGCTCCGTTCCGGCTTCTTTCGAATCAGACTCCTTCGTCACTTCTTTCTTTGAGCTGGAGTCAGCTGTATCTTTTTTCTCATCCTTCTCATCCTTTGAGGCTTCCAGCGTTATGGTATCTCCCACCTTCAGACCAGTGTCCTTCAAAAATCTTTCTGTTACAGCTATTTCGCCTGACTTTTCCGGTAGCTTTCCCTCTAATACATAGAGTGAATTCATTCCTCCGGCATCAAGAGTGGATAAACTGGCCAGCAGCAGGCTCTCACCGTTCTGCTTCAGCTTCACCTCCAGGCTATGGTCACCATATACGCCTTTCACTCCCTCCACCTGAGACAGAGCCTGCATATCTTCGTCCGTTAAACCAAGGGTTGAAGCAATCTTAATGTCGTAGGTGTTCTGTCGGTCGTAGAAGCGATCCGCTGAATCAAACACATTGATGCATCCTACGGCAAAGCCGGTAAAAACACCGGTTCCCAGAGCTGTCATCGCAACAATTGCAACAAATCTGGAGAAATTCTTTCTGATCGTAGATTTTATATCCTTAAAATAAGCACTTTTTTTCATTAATACACCTGTGCCGCCTTTCACTTTTTTGATGTCATTTCAGTGAAATGATATTACCATTCGATTTCTGAAATATTTACAGGCTTTGGATTAACAGACATATCAATCACTTTACCGCTCTTGAAACGCAGCACCCGATCCGCCATTGGTGCTATGGCACTGTTATGGGTAATAATAATCACGGTGATGCCATGCGTTCTGCAGGTATCCTGAAGAATCTGAAGCACTTGCTTGCCAGTCACATAATCCAGAGCTCCGGTAGGCTCATCACATAATAAGAGCTTTGGATTCTTCGCCAATGCTCTTGCGATAGCGACTCTCTGCTGCTCACCGCCGGAAAGCTGAGCCGGAAAATTATTAATACGCTCACCAAGCCCCACATCCTGCAATGTTTTGACTGCATCCAGACTGTCTGGACAGATTTGGGCTGCCAATTCCACGTTCTCCAAAGCCGTCAGATTCGGTACTAGGTTATAGAACTGGAATACAAAACCGACATCATTGCGCCGATACTGGCATAACTGAGACTCCGTGTAGTGAGTGATATCCTTATCATCAAAAAACACCGTGCCTCTCGTTGCCGTATCCATACCTCCAAGTATATTAAGTGCTGTGGTTTTACCTGCACCCGAAGATCCAAGAATTACCGCCAGCTCTCCTTTTTCCACCGAGAAGGATGCGGAGTTAAGCGCGCGCACAATACTCTCTCCTACGCCATATTCTTTATATACATTCTCAAATGTGATAAACGACATAAACTTCCTCCAATAATTTTCTTCAAATCTATTATGTATTGTATTTCTTTTTTTTCTTAATATCCACTTGCGATCGTGAAAGTAAAAATAATAAATAAATTTTGTTCCGCTGCTATTATAGCTTTTATTGTATCAGGTATCAATTAACAAACAAGTGAATCTTTATTAAATAAATCTAAACTTTGTAGTCAATCTATCCTTCTGGGAGTAATGATGGTAAGAGGCTGCCGCAAAATACAGCTCTGGAATGTGACTTGCTATCATATCGTATGCCGGTTAACCTGTCTTTGTGGCACGTCATAGCTCCAGTGCTGTATCCTGCAACAGCCTCTCCATTTTTCATGTATCTTCATCTTTAGCTAAACTAAGCTAAACTAAAACTTTTCTTTCAAACATTTCATTATATGCCTTCTCAGGCTCCTGCTCTTCGCTGTTTTCATAAGCAGCTTCTGTCCTCACACCTTATAAGGAGTGATGACCCAGTGCTTTTTGCACTGCTATTTTAGTTTTTAAGACCTCCTGTGCTAACAGCTCAATGCGTTCATCTGACATACGTACAGCCGGTGCGGATATACTAAACGCATTGTTGGGTACTCCCTTATGGTTTTTTATGGAAACAGCGATGCACCGTACCCCCATCTCATTCTCTTCATTATCCAGTGCATAGCCTCTTTCTCTGATTTTTATTAAGTCTTCCAGAAGCTCTTCGTACTCTGTAATGGTATGTTCCGTTTTTTTCTCAATCAGGCTATTTTCCCATATATATCTCACTTCACTCTCCGTCATATCTGCCAGAATCGCCTTACCAACTGCCGAACAATAGAGCGGTCTTGATAATCCAACCTGGGATGCCATCCTGATCGCACTCTCCTGAGGGTATAACGGTGCAACCTTATCTAAATAAAACACTTCCGTTCCTCTTCTTTGTACAAAATGAACCGTTTCCCTGCAATCATTTGCCAAGTCTTCAATAAAAGGACGTATGATGCCAATCGCATCAACCTTGGATAAGACTTTTTCGGACAACTCCACTATCTTAAAGGAAAGCATATATTTTCCTGTATCTTCATCCTGGTTCACATACCCCATGCAGATTAACGATACCAACAATCGATGTACTGTACTTTTGTGCAAAGCCAGCCTGGTACTGAGCTCTACCAGTCCAATTGGTCCTGTTACCGCCAGGGTTTCCAAAACGCCAAAGATACGTTCGGCGGCTTGAATGGGGTTTTTCACATCATTCGCATTTTTTTCAATCATTCTATTGCTTCTCCTTTTCTTTGTCATGTCATCAAAGAAAACCTAAATTCTTGTATCTCTAATCGTAATATACGCATACTAACGGACATTCGACCGCCAGGTCGTGGGGTTCTCATTTATATTAACAGTTCTATAAATAAAAAACAATATTACGCTCTTGACAAAATCGCTTTAGAAACATATACTCATATTACATTAATTTTGAAACCTAGTTTCATATTGTGGAACTACTGTGGTTGTAAGTTTCTTTTCTAGAATAATCATTTCCCTTGTTAAAAGAACCACCCAAAAGCTAGGGTGTGTCTGAAAACTGCTTGTTCCTGGCTGAATGCTCCACTTTGTGGTAAGTTTCGCAATTACCTAACCAAAAATAGGAAAGGATTCCATGATTCATAAGTATATCGAATCATATGGTAAAAAGAATGAATGAGATATTAGAACAAATATCAAAAATCGGAATTGTACCTGTCATAGCCTTAGAAAATTCGGAGGACGCTGCACCTTTAGCGAAAGCACTTTGCGATGGCGGACTCCCCTGTGCAGAAGTGACTTTCCGTACTGCTGCTGCTGAAGATTCAATCCGGATTATTACAGCTCAGTTCCCGGATATGTTAGTAGGCGCAGGCACTGTCCTAACAACCGATCAGGTGGATCGTGCAATGGAAGCAGGCGCTAAATTTATTGTCAGCCCCGGATTAAATCCCAAAATTGTAAAGTACTGCATCGATAAAAACATCACTGTATTACCTGGCTGTACCAACCCAAGTGATATAGAGCAGGCGATTGAGCTGGGTCTTACCGCTGTTAAGTTCTTCCCTGCCGAGGCCAGCGGTGGTCTAAATATGATCAAAGCGATGGCTGCTCCCTATACCATGATGAAGTTTATGCCTACCGGCGGAATCAGCCCGGCTAATTTAAATACATATCTGGATTTTCCTAAGATAATCGCCTGTGGCGGAAGCTGGATGGTGAGCAACGATCTCATTAAGAGCAAGAACTTCTCTGAAATAGCTGCTTTGAGCAAACAGGCCGTAGCCTCTATGCTTGGGTTTAAGCTTGCACATGTTGGAATCAATATGAACACGGAGTCAGAAGCCGGTGCTCTCGCGGATACCTTTGAGCAGCTCTTTGATTTTAAAAAGGATGAAAAAACCTCCTCGATCTTCTCTGGAACTGGTCTTGAGATTATGAAAACTCCTTATCTTGGTGCAAAGGGTCATATTGCAATTGCTACGAATTATATAGAACGTGCGATTTATCATTTAGGGATGCGGGGCTTTCAAGTCGACAAGGATACCGAAAAGTATGACGGTACCAAGTTGAAGGCTGTTTATCTGGTAGGGAATTACGGTGATTTTGCATTACACCTGGTGCAACGATAAGTTTAATAAGTTTAATTTGAATTGTAGATTATGATCATAATGAGACTTTAAGGAGGATTTTCTATGTCAAACAGAGTAATAACCTTTGGCGAACTTATGCTGCGCCTAGCCCCGAAAGGCTATACCCGCTTTGTGCAGGCAGAAAACTATCAGGCAACCTATGGCGGCGGTGAAGCAAATGTTGCCGTATCACTGGCGAACTTCGGCTTAGATGCCAGTTTTGTCACAAAGCTTCCAGCGAATGAAATTGGACAGGCTGGCGTTAATTCTTTAAGAAAATTTGGTGTGGATACGACCAGTATTGCACGAGGCGGAGACCGTGTCGGTATTTACTTTTTAGAAAAGGGTGCCAGCCAAAGACCTTCAAAGGTGATCTACGACCGTGCCGGTTCTTCCATTTCAACATCTACTGAATCGGATTTTAATTGGGAGAAGATATTTAAAGATGCTGATTGGTTTCATTTCACAGGCATCACCCCTGCACTCGGTGATAATATTGCTGCTATCTGTTTAGAGGCATGTAAGTTTGCAAAGGAAAAAGGAATTACCATCAGCTGCGACTTGAACTATAGAAATAAGCTATGGTCAAAGGCAAAAGCGAAGGAAGTTATGAGCGAGCTTTGCAACTATGTTGATGTATGCATTGCTAATGAAGAGGATGCCCAGGATGTTTTTGGTATCAAGGCTGCCGGTACTGACGTTACAACCGGTAAGGTGAATCATGAAGGATATAAAGATGTAGCACGGCAGCTGACTGAAACCTTTGGATTTAAAAAGGTTGCCATCACTCTACGGGAATCTGTTTCCGCAAATGATAACTATTGGGCAGCTATGCTGTATGACGGAACGGATTACTACTTCAGCAAAAAATACCTGATGCATATTGTAGACCGCGTTGGTGGCGGAGATTCCTTTGGTGCCGGTTTAATCTATGCTTCCTTGAAGGATTTTGCTCCTCAAAATGCAATCGAATTTGCCGTTGCGGCCAGTTGTCTGAAGCATAGCATTGAAGGTGATTTTAACCAGGTGTCTGTTGACGAAGTATTAAAGTTGGCTGGCGGAGATGCTTCCGGGCGGGTTCAGAGATAGATACTCCAGGAATCCTAATTCATCATAAATTCCAGAAAGATCTTTCGTAATAAAATGATAGAAAATAGAAGGAGTCTATACCCACTCCCTCTTCTATAACTCCTTAAGCACTGCTAACATCGTCGTGCTTAAGGAGATTTTTTTAGCAGCAGATTTGATTATCCTAGTTTATTGGAATGTCGGGATAAACATCATTCCTTAATAATGTATCTTTGTTATCGGCAGCAACGGCTCCGGCGCATCCGGGTGCTCCCTCAGCATCTTTTCCATCCAGATCATATCGTACCAGGTGCCGAACTTATAACCGCATTTCGTAAAATGGGCTACTTTTGTATACCCCATTCGCTCATGAAAGGCCACACTGGCGTTGTTAAGATGCTGATCCTCTCCTTGTACATATGCTATGCAGGCATTCACATTTATAATATTTTGACTTTTTAGTATACTTTCCAGTTCATAATACAGCTGCTTTCCCAGCCCCTTGCCCCGACAGTCCTGCTTTAAATACACTGTAGTTTCCGCTGACCACTGATATGCGGCACGTTTATGAAAGGCTGATGCGTAGGCATAGCCAGTAATGCGATTCTCCTCCAGCGCAACGAGGTAGGGATAGCTTTTCAGCGTGTCCCGCATTCTTTGGGAAAATTCCTCCAACGAAGGGATCTGATATTCAAATGTGATAGCCGTATCCAACACATAGGGAGCGTAAATACTGAGAATTTCTTCCGCGTCCAGCTCTGTTGCCATTCTGATTGAGCTAGTAGAACTCATGTAAAACTTCCTCCTTTCACTTATGGAAGATAGCAGGCAATTGCGAAACAATATAGTTTCTGTAATTGGATACACAACACATACTATTTCTTTGCGGGGGCGCTTCCTTCGGGCTTAGCTTCCGCTTCGATATAGTATATGTTGTGTATCCAATAACTTCAGTTAATGAGTTTCGCAATTACCTGATGGAAGATTGGATTTCTGCATAATCCAAATTCCATCTTTTTGATAGAAGCCATCATACCATAATATTTCACTTTTTTCTACTGTGTTGTATAAGAATATATCCCGAATCATCCCTGCGACCTGTCTTCGTGAACTTCACTTGTAATATATCTTTGAACTGCCCTATTGAATTGTCCCTGCGTATTCTTTCCGCGTATTGACTCAGTGAACTTTTTCTGCAAAATATCTCCTGGCGCTATCTCTAAGAACTATTCCTGCGAATTATCTCTTGAACTTTCTCTACGAACTATCCCTTCGAACTTTCTCTGTAAACAGCCCCTGAGAACTATTCCTGCGAATTATCTACTTGAACTGCCCCTGCAAATTTTCTTCACCTCTTCTATACGAGATGTAAGAATCTCTCTTCCAATATAATTAGCGATTGTATTAAATTATCGTCATAGCATCCCATTCGTGTAACATATTTTACTATCGTAAATACCTACACTGCCTGCGCTCATTAGAAAGGCGATATACCTATGATATTAGAATACCCTCCATAAACTACACTTGATCCAATGTTACTATACGCTCTCACTTTATAAAAATATGTTTTACCTTTTGTTAGTCTGCTGTTTTTATAGCTTGTGCTTTTCGTCGATGCAATATGAACAAAGGGGCCTTTTCTTGATGTAGCCCTGTATATTTTGTATCCATAGGCTCCATCCGTTGCCTTCCAGGAGAGTTTCACGCTATTTCCATTAATGGCAGTTGCTTTTACCTGAGATGATAACTTTAATATTTGGCTGACTGTGGATTGCTCCGTGTGATAAAAGAATGCTGTTTTACTGGTAAGTTTCGAGCTATATATAGTTCTTGTATGAAGCACTTCCCCATATCTGCTAACTTGATTATCACAGATATTCATTAACGTCTTCTCTTTATTTGCCCAACCCATGAATATAAATACATGTGTTGCGTGACCACCCAATAGATTTCCATGGCGATCCGTTGTAAAACAGATATCTCCTGGTTGGAGCAAGGTTAAATTCATTTCTCTTTTCCAGCCCCTGGCAGCTAAATGATCCTCAACCTGATTGGTTCGAATTGTGGAGTTAGGCATATTCACACCTAATCTGCGGAATGCTTCACTCACCGTAATCGCACAGGTGTTATTGGGATTTCCATAGTGTAGCTTAACGGCTTTTGCATATACACTGTTTCGGTTCTCTAAACTTGACATATATAGGAACAAAGTCGATCCTATACTCTTTTTTAAGGTTGCTACCGTTATCTCAGGCGTAAGTTCACTATAAAAGGTAGAATCCTTTACCCTTTGATATGCTCTCACTTTATAATGATAGCTTCTATTTGCTGCCAATCCACTATCCTCATATTCCAAAGCGTTCACAGTTGCTATGTTACTATATTCACCACTGGCTTCATCATACCGGTATATGTCATAACCGGCAGCATTTGGAATCCTGTTCCAGAATATCTTCACTTTATCATAATCCTTTGGTACTGCAAACTCACCGGACGGAGTTATCAATTGATTCGTTACACTGAGTTTACAGGTTGCAGATAATTTTCCATCCTCCGTAATTGCAGTTATTTCAACCTCTCCAACGGTTAAGCAGGTGACCAGCCCTAGGGAATCAACGGCTGCAACACTTGGATTACTGCTGATCCAGCTTATATTTTTATTGGCGGCCTCTGCGGGAGTTATTGCTGGTAAAAGGGTCATCGTCTCTCCAATCAATAAGCTGGCTGAGGTTGTATTCAGCGTAAGGCCCGTAACAGCAATCTCTGCAGGATCATAGGCGGTTGTGATAAAGCCGTACCAGGGATTCGTAAAACCTGCTTTATTCGGATTAACATATAGAATTAGATCCGATTTACAGTTAGCAAAAACCTGCTCCCCAAGGATAGGCGCATCTCCCATAAATCTTACACTTGTTAAATTGAAACAATTGCCAAAGGCATTGTTTCCTATGTAGCTTACATGATCAGGAATAATAATACTTGTAAGGGTTAACATTCCCGAAAATGCATCCTGGCTAATTCCCACCACGGTATAGCCATCCATTTGTTGTGGGATTACTAGATTTTGTTCATCCCCTTTGTAGCCTGTGATTGTGATTCCTGCTTCACCTATGTTATATGTAAATCCTCCTTTATCTGCAAATACCTTTTGAGGATTTTGACTTAGGATCAATAACAGAATTATACCCATACATTTTGACACGAAATAAAAGATTTTACGATTCACTTACAGCACTCCTTAGATTTAATAGATAAATAATGTTTGGCACGAATTCAGTCCTGTATTTCGTGCTTCACAGCGCAAGTTTAGCGCCATTTATGAGAGACTGCCATTTAACAGCTCATATCCTATCTATTATCTCATATAAATATTGGAATTTTAACTTGTAAATAAATCCATTTTTAAAGGTGAATTATGGAATAGATTAGATGCTTCGTACTTTATAATTTTACATAATTCTAAAACATAATTTTCAAAGCCTGGTATTGTGTTATTTTACAAGACACCGCCTGGTATTCTCCCTTTGCTACTTTTGATTTTGTTTTTTCATTTTGCCAACAGATTATTCTGCAAAAAACATTTTCTACGAAAAAACCTTCCCTGCATTTTTCAGAGCGGGAAGGTTTGATCTGTTCTATTCAAGTTATATTCTTTTCAAGTTATATTCTTTTCACTAACCAATTAATGTTATGTTTTACTATCTTTGCCGGATTACCTGCCACAATGACATTTTCTTCGTTAAATTTCTTTGTTAATAGAGAGCCTGCACCCACAATACAATTATCTGCAATACGAACCCCTTTCAAGCAAATCACTTTTGTGCCTACCCATACATGATTACCAATATAGATATTTTCGGATGGATTAAGCCGTTTTCCATTAAAATCTACAATAGAGTGACTATCACCTGTTCTAAATTGAATATCACTTGAAAACATACAATCCTCTCCAATCCTAATTGAGGTTCCTTCCATAGCCGCAAGTTGCGTATCACCAAAGAATGAAGTGTTTTCTCCGATAAAAATTTTATTATTATCATCTTCCATATGTAAGTCAGTTTTATTTAAACCTGCTCTTCTATTAATTACAATGTGATTATTATTTCCACTAATATATATACTACAGTTTACTAATCTCGATAAATTCTTAATCGTGATTGTATTATTAACTCCCTTTACCATAATTTTTGTATTCTTCATAAGTACTGCACCAATTTTTATCTTATTGCTTGGAGAAATTCTTATCTTATTGAAACCTAAAATACGATTATGAAGCCTTAACAAATAGGCTATCTTATCTGGATTCGATTTTATGTAGTTTTTAACTATATTCATTAACATCCATCACCCTCCATTTATTTATAATAAATCACCACGTTGCGCCCCATTTATCTTCCTTCTATATTATATTATGCAATCTCCGTATTAATCTATATTTGGTAGTAATTGTACAAATGGGTGTACCTTTATTATAATAAATGAATAGTCTGAAACATTTGCAAATGTATTTACTTAACAAGCAGTTCCCAATATTAGAACCTACTCCACCTCTTCATTCACCTTCTTTTCATACGATATGATTTCCATCTTATCATTTACCCTCTTTCGTTCTCCCGTCACTTGAAAGCCTAATTTCTCGTACAAGCGGCAAGTATCCGTTTCCTGTTGTATCGCCTCCAGCCTCCAGGTATCAGCCTCTGGATATAATTCAAATATTAGCTTTAATACATGGCTTGCGATCCCTTTCTTTTGAAATTCAGGGAGGATAAATATAGGTGCAATCCGAAAGATTTTCTCCTCAATATTCCTAATACAGATTCCACCTGCTTCCTTACCGTCAAACAGGATCAGATAGTACTGAATCTCGTCTTGCATCAACAGCTCGAAGATCTTTTGTGGCTGCTCTGTTGCAGGGCTGGTATCGTGATCCTGATATTTCTCATATAACGGAAGAAAAGCCTGATACTTCAAGCTATGTAGCATATCAGCATCCCTCAGTCCTCCCAGACGAATTGAAATAGTTTGAGCTTCTGTTTTATTACTCATATTGATCCCCTTTCCTGCACGTCTATGCATTGCATAGACGAAAAAATCGCACCAGACATCGATATGTCCGTGCGATTAAGTAAATCAATATATCATCCGAAAAATGAATCCTTCCGATCAATCATCCACTTATACATTTGCACAGACATATAAGACCTACCGGCTTGCATCTGTACAAAGAGATTATTCTCGATTTGAGAATATCAGCAGATTACAAGCGAATACGTCCGTGGTAATAATATCCGATTGAATGTAAGTTACGATTCATTTTTTTTGCCTCTTTTTATTTTTTACAAATAGTAGCATGAAAAGCTTCGTATGTCAAGGTAATTTCTCATTTCATTAATATTCTCATTAGGGATGTGAAGATACACAAGGTCCGAAAAAGTACGCAGTTTTTGATAAGTAAAAAAGTCTGGAATAACACTGGAATGCATACCCAGCGGACTCTTCCTGTTCACAGGTATGCATTCGCATCGTCAGACTAGAGATCAAATAGTCAAATTACAACTTATATTCACTCTTTATCTTTCTGTTTTTTTTAATCTACCGAAAAGATATCTCCAATCAATTGTGAATTATTATGACACTGGTATACTGTTGCGTACACATAATGCCCCGTACCCCAGTGTTCGATTCGGATAAATGTTCTCTATTCGAAGTGGTCTTGCCCCATTGATCAGATAAGCCTTTAACTTTTCTCCATACAAATACGTGTCATTTCCCTGTACAATTCCCCACTCCATCAATAGGGCTGCGCTGCCGGTAACAAAAGGCGTAGCCATTGAGGTTCCCGAACGTACCGCATAGCCACCACCAGGCGCACAGGAATTAATATTCACACCAGGCGCTACCAGATCCGGCTTTATTTCCAGATTCCTGGTATACCCTCTTCCTGAAAACGGAGCATAACTATCCGTGTAAGCATTGTAGGCTCCCACTGTAATAGCTCTCCAGGCCGTAGACGGAATTGTAAGGGTAACAAATTCTGAGGGGGATAGAAATCTTGTCTCCGGATTTTTTGCTGCTCCTGCCGGGAGCCACATATCGTAATTCCCTACGACAATACGATTTGGTACCAATTCAAATCTCCATACTCCACTGTTAATATAACGTCCCAGCGGTATTAATTCAATATAGATCTCCTGCTGCGGATTATAAGGGGTAGGGTCTCCATAATACAATAGGATTTGTGTTTGCCCAATGTTGAACTGTTGCTTGCCAAGAATTTGGGGAATCGGCCCAACCCGGGTACCGTTGGGGGCTATAATAGTAATGTCAAAATGGTCAAAATAATTCTTCCATATCTGAAGGCTCAAGGAGAATTCATAGTCACTGACCGCAACATCTACAACTGCATTGTTGCCCATTTGTAAAACTCCTGCGGCATGATTTCCGGTCGCTCCTTCATTTCCTGTACCAATGACAATATTGGATTTCCAGGTGTTTGCGATATCATTGATGAAGCTCTCCAGCAGTGTTGTTCCCGTATGAGAGCCATAATTGTTACCAAAGCTTACATTGATGGCTATGGGCTTTCTCTGGCTAATCGCATATTTTATGACAAAATCCAGACCTTGCATTAATTGTGTTGTTCTCGGGAAGGAGTCTCCCACTGAAATTCCAAGCTTCACAACCACCAGCCTGCTCTGGGATGCCACCCCACGATATACTCCATTACTGGCTCTGCCGTTCCCGGCTGCAATTCCGGCAACATGAGTACCATGTGTCAATGCAAAAATATTAAAAGCGATAGTGGAGGATGATCTCCTGGTTCCCTCCTTTATCTTTTTCTCCGACTTCTATGTATTCAAGAAATTCATTGATGATCTCATGACTTAGAGCCTCAAAATTGGAGTATTTCTTCACCAGGTCTTCTTTTCGCTCCTGCTTCGTACTATCCAGATCTAGGCTGTCAATTTCCTGAGTCAATGCAAGTGCTTGCTGATCCAGCTCCAGCTTCTCCTGGTCAAGGGAGGCTTTCAGTGTCCGGTAATCCTTCTCACTAAGCTGCTCATTGGATTTGTCGACATAGAGCATGGTGAGCGCTTTTGTTAATCTTGCCTGATTGTCTATCAGCCGCTGAAGCTGAAGCCTTTTTTTCGCCTTAATCCTGTCAGTCTCTTTCTGATCGGTCAGCAGTTCCTCCAGCTGATTGCTCTCCAAGTGCTGATTGATTAACTCCTTTATCTTGCCGCTGAGCAGCTCCTCCAGCTTTGATTCCCGCACGGAATGAGGGTAACAGAGGGTACCGCCGGATCTTTTATACAGGGAGCAATAGTAATATACATATTGCATGTTGCCATTGATTCTCGTCAGCTTATTGCCGCAGTCTAGGCATCGGAGGATTCCGGCTAATGGAGCTGATCTTTTCGATCCATCCTCATTCTTTGTTCTTGCGTACCTTCTGTTCTTGATCAAATCCTGAACCAGATAAAAGACCTCTTCCTCAATGATCGGTTCATGACAATCCGGCACGATAATCCATTCTTCTCTGGGAACCTCAACTACCTTACTGCTCTTATAGCTCAGCTTCTTCTCCCTGCCTTGAACCATGTGACCAATATACATGGGATTGGTCAGGATGCGGCGCACCGTATTGGGTCCCCATAGTCCAAGCTTTCCAAAGCCGTCTTGCTTCGGATGCTTATAATTTGATCCCTGCGCTGCCTTATACTCGCTGGGTGTCGGTATCCCTTCTTCCTGAAGCTTAAGGCAGATCTGCTTATTACCAAGTCCTTGTACCGAATATGCGAATATCTTTCTTACGACCGCCGCTGCTGGCTCATCAATTATCAGATGATATTTGTCCTTGTCATCCTTTTGATAACCGTAACAGGCAAAAGCTCCGAGAAATTGTCCTTTTATCATCTTGGTGTGAAAGACACCGCGTATGTTCTCAGATAAATCCTCACTGTACCATTCATTTACCAGACCGTTGATCTGTCTTGCCTTTTTATTTCCCTTCACATCTGTATCAACGTTATCGACTACTCCAATAAAACGAATTCCCAGGAGCGGGAACATCCCATGAATGTACTTTTCCACCAGCTCCATATCCCTGGTGAAGCGGGATTGGGTCTTGCAGATAATAATATTGAACTTCTTCAGCTTGGCATCGGTCAGTAAGCGATTGAAATCCGGCCTTTGCTGGTCAAAGCCCTTAAAGTCATCATCGGAATAGATGTCGTAGACGCAATAACCACGGTTTAAGGCATAATCCACAAGCATCATCTTCTGATTCTGGATGCTTGCACTGTCATCCCCTTCCGTGATTTTGTCCTGGTCCTCTTTCGATAGTCTGCAATAGATTGCAGCGTTTTCCACTCTTAACACCTCCCAAATTCAGGTTTATAACCTTCATCAGGTGTATCAGCCGATAAACTTTGCTACAGCTTTATACATTCACATCACTTAATCAAACTACTTTCATTTGTTGTCTGTTCTTTAATATCCGGAGGAGGATGCTTGATAATGCTTTGGCTCGTTCTTCTTCTTTTTGGTTTTTGTAGACTTCCTTTACGATTAGCATAAGAACCTCGTTTTTTTACTTTTTCAGTTGTAACAATATATTTAGATTTAACTTGTCCTATTCGGAGTAATAGCTAGAATCACTGCTATAGCAGAAGCTATAACCGCCTTGTCCGCTTATATCATCTTTCAGCAGAGTATACTTTTAATAGGGTTTATTATTTTAATCCAATTAGATTTTTTTATTGTAGTTATCTTTGGTTTTATTATCTTTTCTATGCAATGGGGATTGTAAAATTTATCAAGAAATTGTATTATAATTGTTATATGCTGTCATTTTTAGGATGATGATCTATGCGTTAGGCGAATATTTATGAGCGCCAAAAAATGGAATTCGTTATTTCATCTATACCTTTAATAAATATTATTATCTCCGTCCGTACCAACTCTTTATATGAGCTTTACTAAATGTATCATTTTATTATACAAGTTATGTATTAATAGCAATAATTGTTTCCAAAGTACTATTCCGTTTACTAATATCAATTTTAAGGAGAGATGCATATGAATAATTTAAAATTTGACATTGCTTTGTCATTTGCTTTCGAAGAACAAAAGCTAGTTGAAAAAGTATATCACTATCTAAAAGCTGAGGGATTATCTGTATTCTATTCTCCTGCCCCAGAGTGTCAGTCTCTACTTAGCGGTAAAAATCAACGCGAAATATTTTATTATGTATTTGGAATGATATCAGATTATGCCGCTTTATTTGTTTCTAAAAACTACATAGTTAAAGATGTTCCTATGGAAGAGGCTTCAATTGCTTTTGCCAAACACTCTCTAGATGGAAAGGTTATTCCTATATACCTAGATAATACTCCTTTGCCTCCTGACATGCTTGATCCCAAGAGTACTAATTATTTCACTTCCAATAACCCCGCCATAATTGCAAGTCATATTGCTTTAAAAATTAAATCCAGTAATGCTAAACTTGTTAAGTCAGCTTTGTCCAATGACACTAAATATGTAATGAATATTAATGGTAACAAAGCTGAAAAGCAATTATTTATTCAAAACATGAATGGAAGTGTGGAATTATGAGCCTAAGCAACGACGAAAAAAATCCATCTGAAGCTAAAGAAGAAACATCTGATATATTAAAAGTCCCTCCAACAATAAAGGAATTTAACGATCAAACTCCAGATTATGAAGAGTTTTCAAATGCCGACGATTTAGTACAAAAAAAGCAGAGAGAATATGAAATGAATGCGCAAAACAACTGTGCTACAAATCAGGTTTTCTTTCAAGAGGCAGATAACGTAAAAATCTTTAATATTACATATGCTAATAGCGTTACTCCTAAGTTGTCCGAGGTCAAAAGTTATAACCTAAGTGAAATAAATGGTTGTATAGAATTTGTTGAACGATACAAAGATAGCGAATACTTGGCTGTTGCCATAATTCTTAGTATATTTAAATCAATATCCTTAGGAAATTTGGCAAATCTCAAAACAAGTATTATGGAATTCTTACCGCTTTCCACCATATCAAACAGAGCAGGTTCTGATGAACAAGCTCTTAAAACTGATCCCTACCTTTCGCTTAATACAGTTATGTTCGTCATTGGAGGAACACAATTTAACGAAGTGGATGGTCAAAAATGCGCTCGCCTTGTAGATAATACATCGCAACCACTTAGCAACTTTTGGGAGCAATTCCCTTCATTACGAACTCCAATTGTATCATGGCTCAGTCACATCACTACGATATACACATACTGTACCAATTTTGATGTTTGCCAACTGTCGACCGCATTTACACGGATTATCTCACTTGATTTTATCGACTCTGAGCAACGTATTTTCCCAATTCTTTATACAAATGATGATAATACGAGCTTACTTGGATTTCTTGGATACAATTTATATAGGGATAAAGATCTATGTAATAAAGTAACTCAAATTATAAATCAATGGATGAATGAGGATAAAACATGGCATTGGAAATCTGCCTGCTTGGTATATTGTAATTTAATGAATAAAGGCATTGCTTTTCAACTTGAATCAGAACTTAAAAAGCTTATTGAAAAAAAACTCCTTACTCTCCTTAAATACAATCTAGCATTCCTTGCAAGGCTTGCTTCTCTATCATTACCTTTTAACCAAATGCTTGTTACCATTATATCTTCCTCTTTTTGCAAAGCAGATACTCGGGATAAAAGACTTAGGATAGCTCGCATTTATGTCAATTTGATCAGGTATAGTTATTACTGTGTAAATTCATCTGTAACTAATTTAGCGCTTGCAATCTGTACTACAAAAGAACAGCAGCATTGTATCACTCCAATCATAAACCAGATTATGACCGTTTATTCTTTAAGAAAGCAACTCTATATTATCATGAATGCTTATCTAAAGGAATTGTCGGGCTATCATGCCTCTGATAAATTGATAAATTATCTTTCAGCCTACTTCTATAACATGACTTTGGCTGGCAAGGAATACTACGATGATGTTATCTATTTCTTAGAAAATTGTCAATGTTCCATTTCCACTCAAATATATAAACGACTATCCAACCTAACTACTTAAGAATTGGAGGAATGCATATGAACATATTTGAAAATACCTTTATCCTTAAGGACGAAGCCTATGAAAGCGGTTTCTTTCCCAAAGTACCAAACTACAAGAAGAGTGACTCAGTGTTCATTCTTACAGATGGAACTAATAACGGTATTGTAGTAAATGACTATACAACACCAAAGGCTATCCGGCAAGGAAAATACAAGCGCCTTGTTGAGATCTCTGCACAACCTTATGCAAAAGAGATATCTCTTAATTCACCTAGCAGAGATTTTACCTATTCTTTTGAAGTATATATTAAAGCCGTTATCCAGGTTCATAATCCTCTTATTTTCTATGCAAATAAAAATATAGATGTGGAGACATACTTTACAAATTTATTTTTACTGGATGTACAAAAAATCACACGGGGTTATAGTGTCCTCAATTTCGACGGTATGGATGATAAGTTAACGGCTAAGTTATCTTCATATAATACCATTGATGAATCGATAGGATTCCGATATCAAATATCATCAGTTTCTGCAATTCCCGGGAAGAATGCACAGGATTTTGTACATAAGCAGGGTACACAGCAACTTAATATTGAATTGAAAAATCATGCAAGACAGTTGTCTAATTTCTTAACAAATGATTACGAGGTTGCTATTATGACAGAAGCAGCCGAGGGTATTATAACTGAGAAAGAAGCTCTTGAAAAGGTTCATAAATACAAATCAGAAAACTTTGACGCTCAGATAAAAAATTTAGAAATATTGCGTGAAAAAGGCTTTGTTACTGATCAGGAAGCAAAATCACTTATAGCACCTACTATAGAAAGTCTTGGAACCGGATCAAAACCGAGAGAGTTGTCTCATCAAAACAAAGATAAAACCGCAGAATCATCATTAATGGATAGTTTCTATTCCGAGGATTAACGCTATGAGTATAATGATTAATCTTTTTCTAATAATGCCATTTGGTATACGTGTTTCATTTACAATGTTCCTAATTTTTGCATTTTGGTGGATCTTTCGAGTGAAAATCCTCTGGCTATTATCCTTGATACCATTTTTATTGACTTTATTGTTTCGTGGTATTTATTTGTTGATTGAGCTACCTATAGCTGCACTGCATAATAAATATGCCATGTCTTTTGGAAAAATTGACAATACTATGTCTGAAAAAAGTAATACGGTAGATTCATTGCTTCTTCGATGGTATGGTTCTTGGCATTCTACAAAAAGAATTGAGTGGTGGAAGACATTTCGTTTCTATCTTCTCGCCGTTGCTCTTATCATAGTACCTACATTAATTAATATTGAGACCAAATCATTGCGAATAGGCGAAGAAATTTATCTTACATATGAAAAAGAGGCTATTGATTGGATGGAGAGCCACGGTTGGTATGATCCTGAAAAAACTGTTTATGCAAAGTTAGAAGAAATCTCTCAAGTAAATCAAACTCAACAAGTGAATACTGAGCCTTCTGAAATCCCATTAACTGTTTCAGGTGTCGAAACTTCTTTGCTGGTCAGAGATACACCAACAATTGATACTTATAATGTACTAGAACGGTTATACAATGATGATGTTGTTAAGTGGTTCGGTTTGATGGTTTTTTCAGAGGTTGAGGACAATCGTATTGAACCATGGGTAAAAATAATTACTCCAAGTGGTTCTGAAGGATGGGCTAGACTATATTATCTTTATCCTGAAACTGAGGATATACAACTGGATTCAGATTCTACGAAAATCATATTCAAAGTTATAGGAATTAAGAGCTCTTTGCTAGTAAGAGATCATCCATCAAACGAGAATTATGAAGTTTTAGAGCGCCTTCACAATAATGATACCGCTAACTGGTCCGGTTCAATGGTATTTTCGAAGGACGAGAAAGGAAGTATTGATGTTTGGGTAAAGGTTATTACTGCGAACGGATATGAGGGTTGGACTAAACTGTATTATTTGTATCCCGAAAACAATGAAGAAATAAATTATATATTAAAATGATGGATTAATAGCCAACCCTTTGCAGTCCTAAAAGGTTGGCTATTTTAGACTTTCCGCTTACTGCCTCGTAATCATGAACTTCCAAATCATATTCTGTTACACTCACCTGAGTTCTTCTGCATTCAACACTTTCCTGTTGGACCATCCCTCGCTCCTATAGTACAATTCAGCTATTCATGGTTCTGAAATTATTTATTTTCCTTATTCTTTTACAGAAACTAGTAATAACGATATACCCAAAAATAAGCTGAAATATATATAATATGGACATATCGTAAATCAGAAATATCCGCAAAGGAAACACAAATATATATTGTACCAGCGTGTTTTGACTATATACTGCGAAATTTGCAATTGAGAAATATAAAGCCGGTACTCCAAGCAATATAAGCTTCGGAAAATTAATCTTCCACGTTCCTTTCGCTTTCATCTCACGGATTAGATGCTCCACTCCTAATAATATTCCCAACAAAATATTGGTCAGGAATATTACTGCTAAAAAGTAGTAATTAATACGAAATGTTTCATTCGAATACGCTTTAGCTAATTTCATAAAGTGTAACCTTATTAGCACCAGCATAACGAGGAATACTAGATAAATAACATGCTTTATCCACTGTTTTCCCGCCATACCTCTCACCTCTCTCAGACATGAATTTATCAACTGCTGTTACATTATGAATTTTTATTTATATAAATTTTTAATGCTCTAATTGCTAAAAATAAGGTGTATATAACGAGTATCACTAATCCCAGCATAATACCATACACTAATATACCAATAAATGAAAAAATTCCAAAGCTAGCTGACATCTAACCATCCCTCCCTTAAATGAATTGCTTTATTTACTTCATTGTCATTAATATCCACATTGATTTTGCATATAACACTATTTGATAATCCTCTTTATGCACATAGATGGATATCGTTTGAAATATATAATTGAAATATACCATAAAAAGATGGATATTACCACCTTATTCTTCCAATATCTCAACTAAACCATAATAGCGCTGCCCTCCTCCAGGTAATAAGAAAAGGAGCCGGGTAGTTTAAGATGCATCTTATACCCTAGCTCCTCATATTCCTTATATAATTGATTCATTATCTTTGGCAACGTAATAACATCATGATGAACTTTTAAGCTATGCCGATATTCTTCTTCCATTCCACTCATTATTTATCCCTCTCACTTATAGTTGATTTGACTGAAAGTATAATTCTAATGCCCGATCAATAATCTCCTCTGCTTCCTTCACACTCTGCTTTTCGTTGAAATACTTCTTTAACACCTCGGGCTTGCCCTTGATGCCTGTCAATGGAGATACCACCTTCTTAGGTTTACCTAATTATCAGTGTGTCACTCTAGCCTCTTTGCTGCTGTTGTCGCATTAAATATTTCCATGAGGTTCTCCATAGCAATAACAAAATATACTTTATAATCTCCATGACTGTTTCATAAGTATATTATAGAAATAGTCTGTCGCTATTTCAAAAAAAGACATTGAAGGAAATCATTCTTTCAATATCTTTTATCATCTCATATTATTTTTGCAAGATATTCTTTGATCACTTCCAGAAACTCTCTCGCCTTTGCCAGCTGCTCCTCCGATTCCTGCCTTGATGCAATATAAAAATCCACGTAATCAGATTTCTCTCTAAGCTTGGAGGCGCCAGCTATCACTTTTGATATTCTCTTATCGAAAACACCTGTCTTTATATATGTTTGATTAAAAAACGCAATGATTCCTGAGTGCTTTGAGGAATCATATCCTTCTAATATAGTAACAGCTCTCATTGCATGAAAAATAGCGTAATAGGAACGATTAATCGATGCCTTATACATCCCATTGCTATGGTTAAGATTAGCCGTTTCTAAGTACTGGCCTTTTCAAAACGATACCTGGCCAGATCCTTTATGCTGCTTTCCATAATACGACACCATCCTTCTTAACATTCTTAAAAAACGGTAGTGTGTCTTCCCATTTCGTAAACTCGGAGTAATCGATATCTATGATAGAAAACACTTTATCGTACTTCAAATTCATGTCAACGATAAAATTCAGTAAAGAGTCATCATACTTTTTTGCATCACTGGTATTTAGCATAACGGCAATATCAATATCTGATTCCACTGTATTTGTATTTTTAGCTACAGAACCATATAAGATAACCTGTACCAATTCCTTGTGATAAATAGAATATAATCCGGTAACCAAATCCTTTATTACATTTTCATTCATAGAAACACCTCCTCGTATATTTGGACTAATTTATGCTAAACTTTATCTTAATCATAGCTTATATACTCTAGTTTTTCAAGTCGATAACTACAAGTTCCAACAAGCAAGCTTCTAAAAAATCTTATAGATAAAGAAGATTCACTATTTCCGTTGAAGTTCTATTCTAACTCTATGCTCCCATTTAAATTCGCTAAAGAATTTTGAATATACAATTCCCTTACAACTTGTCGATCTACAACGATGTTTATTTTAAATGTATATTGAGTATTTAATAATTTCCCCAAATCTCCTGTAGTAATATCGGAAGGATAAGCCCCATAAGCAAAATAGGAAGCTTGTTCCCTGGGTTTCTTAGTTGGAATATAAGTTATAGCTGACATATTGCTACCGATCGCATTAAAGTATTCTTCCGGATACTCAATCTGAAAACCGATGTTTTTATCGGAACAAATATTTTCTTCAGCCGGAAGCGTATAGCCCATAACGAAATTAAAGCCCTTTCTGTCTTCACTACCAATATTCATATGACCTTCTAGTATAGATAGCTCTGTAATTCGGATATTATTGATATAAGCTGCCAGATCTTTATCTATCGTCAGCTGAGAATTGTCTTTGACTTCCCCTTTGGCAAAAAAATAATTAAAACAGAAGATCGAAGTAATAGTGATAATTAGCATTACGATTCCTGCAATTATTAATTTTCTAATAATTTTCATTTTTCACCATCCAAACTATAACCATTATTTTATACCATTATGTTATATTATATTATTTACCATTGTTCGGTTTTAAAATTACTAACTGTTCAATCTGAATTTATGAACATATTTATTATACGATCAAATATTATCATCATGTAAATATATGGTAGTTTGATTATAACTATCTTTTATCTTAAAATCAAGTATTTTCAGCTATTACACCAGTTTTGTATTCAACTACTTCACATGAGTACCATGACCACTAAGATCCGTACTCGGCACAATATTCATTCGTTCCGGCATCGGAGTTCTCAAGGCTTGATTAATTATTTCACTGTTATAAATTGTACCAATATCATATCCTTCCGGGGGCGTTCCAACTACAGTTTGATCCCAAAGGACATCAATTCTGGTGGTTCCGTCGTTATTGATAAAATCCGGATGGGCGTAATCAATCCCGGAATCAATAATAGCCACCAACACCCCCTCTCCAAACAGATTAAAGGGCTCTGTCTGAACAGGATTGATGCAGGAGGCTGTCCTTCCTTCATTGACTTCGAAGAAAAGTCGTTTCGGTTTTTCGATAAATTCTATTTCTTCATAACTCGCTAGTCGGTCAATTAAATATTGTTGTATGGTCAAGATGGCATACTCATTGGTCAGTTCTACCGCAGATACCCCTAGCTCCTGACGAACCCGATCCAGGCTTCCGGTGTAACGAACAATCAGCTCCCACATATCTGTGTTCGGATTATAACCCACATTCAGGTTTCCGGTTTTCTCCCTCTGCTCCGGCGTGGATTCCAGCGCCAGATTTAATTGATTCTCGATTTTACCACTGGGCATAGCATAAACTCCATTATGAGGTTATTTCATTATATGCGAAGCAAACCAGAAAAAATGAGTTTACCTCAAATATTATTACATTTTTAGTTTCTTCCCTTCGCTTCAACCTCTGCAATAATATAGGAATACATTCGTCGTTACCCCCAAAATGGACATTTGTCATTATATAGGTTTGATTAACAAAATAATAATTACAGAGTGCTTTTGAAATCATTTGTCTATTGCCATCACTGCGATTGATACGGTGAAAATGCAAATGCTGCTAACTCAAGGTGTTTCTTAGCAAAGGGTATTCCAATAATAGTGAGAGCGCTTATCATAGCACAAATTAAATGAGCACCTGTAAGTTCCCACCCTACTAAACATAACCAGATGATGCGCTTAATAAAACCTTTGCGCTCATAATTTAGATTTCTGATCTCTTTATCAAATGGCCACCAAACATACCCAGCCATTTGAAAGCACCTTTTTCCAAAATTACCAAATACTATTGTCACACTTAACAATATTCCTGCAATCGACCATAGAATAAAAGTAAACAATCCCCCAAACAAAAACCACATGATATGCAATATCAGTTTCATATAAACTCCTTCTGCTGTTTTCGACCATAATTATATGTATCTGTTTTTCAGTCGATCGCTACACTTGTTCTCTTAGTTCATCAAATTCCTTTGATTGATAAACATTATTGACTGGAAGTAAAAATATAATAGTCACTAAAAGTATTGCGCAACACAAAGGAAGTAAGATGGTTCCAACGGAAAGCTCCAATTGCACCTTAAAAATCATGTTCAATGCCAAGCGCATAATAATTATATAGAACCCTAGAGACATTAGTATACTCTCCGCTAATACAAGAATGAACTTCAAAGCGATATGTTGATACAGAAACTGTTTTCCTATTCCCAGAGCTCGAATAATAACCATTTCTCTATATTCACTCATCGAAGCCATGTACATAAGATTCAAATTAAAAAGCAAGGATGAAAAGATACAAATTAAGCACAACCACTTAAATATGAGTAAAAACTGACTGATTCTATTCATAATTGCAAGACCCATTGTACTTATATGCATTATTGATGCATCCTCTAGCTTTTTCTCAAAGTTACCAGTTTGGGATTCAACTAAAAACATTGCCTTGGATTCCTCCGCCCCCACATAAGGCTTTATTATCATCGCTTGGTTAATTCCTCCAGCCTCATAGATTCCTTTGATTTTATATTCGTTTATCTTGTCATTTATCCTTATCTTTACTATATCGCCAATATCGTATTTCATTTGCTCACTGAATTCAGATGATATTAATACCTCATCATCAGATCCTGCAAAGAGTTCCTCTCCTTTAACAATGTTGAACTGTACTTTATAATTATCTTGACGAATTTCACTCACTTGAACTAAATTTAATTCTTCCTCACCTGTAATTAGCATTCCTATACTTCGGTATACCTTTGTAAACGCTGTCACATCTGATGATTCCGACAATATCTTCGACAGGTTTTCGGGATTATTATCAGCTACTATATAATTGTAATTCACTTTTTGTTCAACACCAGCCGTATAGCTATCACGAATTGTTTTCTCTAAGGTAAATCCAATTAAGAGGAACCAGATGGTCAGAGATAAACTTAATATGATAAATACGAAGGAATACTTATTACTTTTAATATTCTTAATGGTATAAACAAATAACTTAGTTTTTATCGGTAAAACTGAAACAATATTTATTATAATCACGGTTAAAATAAAAAAGATCATAACAAAAAGCAATATGGCCAAACTACTGATTAACGCAGAACCTCTTCCTAAATAGATGGAATAGAGACACAAGGTCATAACAATAAACAGCAAGGATAACTTTACAATCTTACTCTTTGATTTTTTCCAAGATAGCATATCATTTCTGGTGACGAATAGCGGACTTATAGCATTGATTGCAATCGTAGCAATTCTTATGAACATATAGTAGATTGCAGTAAATAGAAGAAAACCACTAATTAGAATCTGAATTACTTCACTTGAGAGTCCCTGATCTATAATTCCATTCGTTCGAAGCAGTACTCCGGCTAATGGATTACTTAAGATACTACCTAATAATACTGGAATAAATATCATTATGTACAATTCATATCGCATGGCTTTTTTAATAGATTTTGTTCGTATGGAAAGCATTCGCATGATTGCGATTTCCTTCTGCCTTTGTACGATAATCAAAAAAATCCCACTGATTACGGATAGTATTGTCATCAAGTAGCTCATCGTATTAAGAATATTTAGTGTTGTGGCATTCATATTTAACTCATCTTGCATACTGTCCATTTTGTCAGCAACAGTAGAATAGCTATATCCTGATTCAATTTTCTTTAAATCTTCTTTTAAAGCTGTACCATCGTTACACTCAATTAAAATCACAGTTTTAGACGGAGTAAGATTATCCATATCATAGGAAGAGACTTTTCCATACCCTATCAGTTCGGATTGACTATCTACTCCATTCGCTGTTTTTTCGATTTCCTTTACAACATAAGAGTTCGTACCAAAGGTAATTTTGTCATTCTTGCGTACATTTAATTCATCTGCTAACCCTTTGTATAGAATTATTTCATTCTCTTTTAAGCCATAATCGCCAATAATAAGACTACCTAAAAATCTATTTGCATTCTTTTTGTAGCTTGTTGTTAAAACTGTAAATTTCTTTACCTTTATTTCATTATCCGATAGACTGTCTATCTTCTCCTCAAATTCTGAGGATAGATAGGGCGCTTCCACTTTCAATTCTCCACCATTTAGTATCAATGCGTTATCGCTATAATAATGCTCTTCTTCAAAAATTATCTGCGGTATTGATAGTGATATAGCGACAGCCACTATGATTGAAATCATAACAAACAAATATAATATAATATTATTATTTCGTCTTCGTAAATTATAGAGTTTAAATACTTTCACCCACTCCAACGTTTCTACCCCCATTCAATACAACTTTTCTTTCTCCTAATTCACCGATACTTGTATCATGCGTAACAATTACTAATGAGCACTTACTTACCTCTTGCGTCTTTCGTAACAGCCTTAAAACAATCTCGCTATTCTCTTTATCTAAAGCTCCCGTTGGTTCATCACATAGCAACACGCTTGGTCTGTTAACCAAAGCACGAACAATAGAAACTCGCTGAGCTTCTCCACCGGAAAGAGTATTAATATTACACTTATACTTGTCAGCAACCCCAACTATTTCCATGAGTTCTAGTACCTCATTTTTTTTTCCACGATAACTTTTATCCGAATTCATTGCTAGTAATATATTTTCTAATGGGTTCAAACAACTGATCAAATTTGCATTTTGAAAGACTAAGCCAATTTTATCACTTCTTAACCTTTCAAGCTCCTTCTCTTTCTTAAAGTTTACTTTTACATCATCCAGGAAAACTTCCCCCGCAGAAGGTCTTAGCAATAATGCAATAATATTTAGTAATGTAGATTTTCCACTTCCTGATGCGCCCATTATTGTTATAAACTCATTATCTGCAATCGATAAATCGATGCCTTTCAGTATCTTATGTTCTTCTTTCCCATCAATAAATGTCTTTTCAATATTCGTCAATTTTATCATTTCATTTTCCCCCTGATAAAGAATCCTTTCATTACATCAAACAACACCTTTATCACTATGTATCCTAAAAATATTAATGGCAGAATATAAGCAAATATTTCATTTAAGGTGGAGAATGCGTCACCTATATTGCCATTTCTGATGCTGTTGTACATATCTAAAACTCCAGTACCTATGATATCAATATTAACAATTGCTGTAACTGCAAGCTTTAATCCCAGCAAAGATACCAAGACTGTAGATACATATTTTCATATCACTATCAATTTTCCTTAATTTCTAATAATTAGCCCATGATCCATTTAAAAATATCTCCCCATATCCCACAGATTGATATAAAAAAATCCATAATATTCATGTGTCTATAATTTAACACATGAATATTATGGATTTCCAGTATTTCTCATTTAATGGTTATTTAACTCTTTTATCGGTAAAATTTATTCTTTTACAGGTAGAATTACGGTAACTTGAAATTCATTTT
>JAEWMZ010000214.1 GCA_023392995.1 Bacillota bacterium | reverse complement strand
TTCATATAACCCATTATACCCTTTCTTTGCTTGATCCAAGGTGACTTTTATTGACTCAAAGTCTTCATATGCTTTTTTTTCATTTAACTCCATCATTATCCCCTTTCCTTTTGCTACTACTCTTACTTTTACTATTACTTTTATTTTCACTTTATATTATAAAGTACTTTATATTTTTGTCAACAAAAAAATAAATACTGCTTGAAACAATATCTCTGATTGCAGACAAGCGGCGTTTAGCATGTAATGCTAAGCGCCGTATTCATATCTATCTGATAATTTTATTCCGCTTGCGCTCCAATAACATTTCAAGTTCTTCCAGTAAGCTTCTTAAACGATGCCAAATATAAAACACTCCCTATTAGAGTAAATAAAAACCTGCTCATTATAAAATCGAAAGATAAACGAAAAGCAGGTTCGCCAAGGCTGTCCACGGGAAGAATTGCAGGCCTATAAGTCACATAATTGATTGATAGCCATGTGAAGCTTATTAAATGAGTTCACTCAAATTACCCCCTTGAAGATATGTTATCTATCAAAGCACCTCAAAATCAGGCTGAAAAACGTATTTATCAGACCCATTTTTCTCTTCAAAACCATAATACTGTAGTCTAATTTTTCCTATATTACCACCTATTTATTATACATGGCAATATAATAATATTTCTAATCTCTCAATGAATCCGCTGATTTATCTTATTATTTAGGGTATCATGTGCAGCGTAGATTTAAGAGATTGAAATCAAACATTCAAATATCCCTAAAAATAAAGCTTCTCACATTCATTTGCCCTCAATCAAAGTAATTCTAGTTCCAGGCATAACGATACTTCGATATGAGCCGCAACATTACTCCGATAGTGCTTTTATTTCGTTCAAAAGAACGTTTAAATTTGATACTTCTCGAAATGGTCTATAAATTGGCTGAACTGCTTCCCTCATTTTTAACAATTCGGTTTCTGGCAGCTTGGTAATGATTAATTCGTTGCTGATCAGTTCTGTTTGTATTTCTTTCGTTGTATTGCGTATACGTTCAGCGATAACCCGGGCGCTCTCTTGGGCAGCTTGCTCAAACAGCTGCTTATCTTCTGCTGTCAGTCCCTGCCATAGCTTTTCTGAACAAACCATAATGGATGAGGCATAAGAATGATGTGTATGTGTCAGAAACTTTTGAACATCAAGGATGTGGTTCCCTTGCGCTGTAAGCAAAGGGATATCCTGCCCGTCAATAGTTTTCTCTCTCAGTGCCTGATAGGTATCATTTAGATTCAATATCACGGGAGTAGCACCAAAATGTGTTATAATATTTTTATGTAGCTCTTGATTCGCAACGCGGATTTTTATATCCTGAAAATCTTCAAATTTCTTTATTTCGTGTTTGGAATTAGTGATATCTCGAAATCCTTCCTCTGCGAATGTCAAACCATGAAACCCATAATTATCAACAAGGTTCAAAATCTTTCTCCCAAGGGCTCCCTGCAATATACTGTCAGCAGCTTGCTCATCACCGAACAAAAAGGGTAAGTCCAGTATGGCTAGTTCTTTCACAATCGCTGCAACCTGATGAGTACCTGTATAAATGATATCCAGCTCTCCCTCTATCACTTTTTCCAAAAGCTGAGCTGCATTTCCCAGTTGCTCACTATGAAAGATTTTAAGTTCATAACGCCCTGAGGTTTTTTGCTCCAGATGTTCTGCGAAATTCTTCAGGCCTTTATAGGCAGCAGTTTGATCTGAGAGAACAAGAGCTGCACGAATCACATTTTTATCCTGTAGTCTAAACTTTCGAATCATGGTATCCTGTAATCCGCCTGCTAATTTAGATAGTTTCTTGGCATCTTTTGTGACGCCGTCCACCAGCTGATTCACTTCCACTGCACTGGTAGCAACGGTTTGTGTAGCTGCCGCTTCTTCCTCGGATACCGAAGCTACTCCGTGTACATCATCCATCAGGTCGGTTGCATGGGATTGTGTCTCCCTTGCCAGGGTAGAAACCTCATTGACACTTTCCTGTGTAATCCCAATCTGCTTCATAATTTCATGAAAGCCAGATAAAGCTTGATGCATGTTTTCCTTCCCTAACAATGCAAACCGGTTATTATCCTCTGTTAAATGAACTACCACATCAATGCTATGTAACATCTCATTAATAATATCAGAAATTTGTTTTACTGCATTCTGGGACTGTTCCGCTAGCTTGCGAACCTCATCTGCAACTACAGAAAAGCCACGGCCATGCTCATTTGCCCGAGCTGCCTCTATCGCTGCATTCAAGGCCAAAAGATTTGTCTGCTTAGCAATTTGATCAATCATAGCCACAATTGTGTGTATTTGCTGCGATTTGGAAGCTAACTGTCTGGTCAATTCTCCGTTTTCGTTGGCTGCTTCCGCTATTTTATCAATGGTAGCCGTAGTCTCCGTGATAATTGCCTGTCCGCTACTGGCAGCATCGCTGATCGCTTTTGAATTTTCTATCAGCATACCGATCTGTGTATTTGTTGATTGGGATAGTAAACTGACTTTACTGGTACGAGCCGCAGCTTCTGAGGCCATCTCACCAATTGATTGTGATCCCTGGGCAATTTCATTTGTGGTGCGTGTAATTATCTCAAGACTCTTTTTTCCTTCATACGTATTATTTGCAAGAAGAATGGCTGCCTCTGATATATTCTCAAAATCCCCACTCATCTTTTCAATTGATTCCTTCAATGCTTGAATCGCTTTATTTAATTCAACGGATAATAAACCAAATTCATCATTCCTATATTTTTCTGCTTCTTCTGTGAGATCCCCTTCACTTAAGCGAACCATTCGTGCCTTAATTTTGTCGATCGGACGAAAAATAGTGCAAAGAAAAAGCCATGACCCAGCCGCCAACATCAACAAAAGTAAACTACCCCATATAATATTTGATTCGAATAATTTCGCAATCAAGAAATTATCGATTAATAAGCATCCCATTATTACTACAATAATTTTTAGTTTTACTCCGTTCTTTGTCATAAGTTTATGCCCCCTTTTGTTAAAATTCTTTCTTACCTGATTTGAGATACTCTACATTTCAAAAGAATCCAGAATCAGGAATCAGTTAAATCTATCTTACCATAAACTATAATAAGCACCCAGTTTTACAGCCTGCAATATTGTTCATTTATGAAACCCTCGTTAAAATATCTTCCGCATTTTTTATGCATTTTGTATATTGAACTTTCCAACAAAACAGAATATAAACAGTATTTTTCCCGCTTATAGCGTAAATATTCTGACCATTTGGGCTATATGACGCAATCTATTTTATGAATACCTCTCTGATCCTTCTATTCGTCTTCCTATTTTTGATATGAAATTAATATCTAATTATTAGTATTTAACACCAACCATTCTTCATAGGCTTTCCAAAACGTTAGCGCTCAATAAGTTCCCAATACGAGCTCATTTAGTATGGACTAAACTCTTCTTATCCATTTTAAATATCCCCTATGTATTTTTATAGTTAACAAACCCACACAGATGATCAAGTGGCATGTTTTTTCCTGAAGCTAAAGCCTGCTAGGTAAGATTGTAAATCGTCGGTGGTTTATTTTATTGTGATACAAAAAAGCTGGATAAATCCCCTTGTTTCCAGGTTTTCTATCCAGCTTATCTTTTTTACTTTGTTTTCTTTAGCTCAACTCTATTTATACCAATGATATTTTTATTACATATGTTTTCTTTTCACCAGGACTTAAGTATTTCAGCATCCCGATTTTTCTCATTTCATCACGTCCATCCGGGTAGCAATTACCGCACTCCAGTCCTAAAACATAATCACGTACGCCCATCATCTTCCATTCCACAAATCCATCCAGCTCAGATGCATCAAAGCCTATCTCCAGCCCCATATTTAATTTTGGTTGATGGATTTTAGCGTAACCCTTCTCATCGGCGAATTTATGATAATAACAGCGTTCCTGATACCCTACCACAGGTTTCTCCATCTGCATCCAGTTTGCGATATCCTCAGCTGCATGCTCATCCCTTGCCTTTACCTCCCGCGAAGGAATTGTAATTACACTGTCTTCATCTAAAAGCGGATATCCCATGTTCAGATGATACAGGATCTCAAATGGCTCCACTTTATCGCCTGTATTCTCGATGGTATCCTGAATTGTAAAGCAGTTCTCTTCTGTCGATATCTGAATCTTACGAAAAAGACGTAGTTTACGTCCGAAGATTACTTCATCATTGGTAACAGTATGAACAATAAGGTTCCCGTTCTCCTCTGTATAAAAAGAATGTTCACAGGGCGTGTTGGCGATGGAGCCATGCAAGGGGAAGCTTTCTCCCTGATCTGTGCAGGGCACCCCTACAGACTCTAGTCCACAGGTCGTCAGGAAACCCGCTGTAAAGGACTTTAGCCAGTTACTTCCGATACTATCATAATAGCTTGGCGCTACATATCCGCAGGGGGACATATAGCTCATATTGATGCCTTTATAGCGCAGCCTCATAATATCTCCGTTCCGATCCGGCGATACCGTAAGCTCTAACCCTTTACCATTATTCATCTCATAAAGGCGCATTCCATCACCTTTCCCCCCCACCAAGCGATGTTCCTCAACTCCGTAAAGCTGGGAATCATGTCCGATATATGGATTCATCTGATTACTCCTCCCTCTTTCAACTATCCTATCATAATATTCTATCATAATATTTCTGGCCTTCACTTTTATCTGCTCTCATACACTCAAGTTTCTTTCTGCCTACCATTCTAGTTCATCAACGGGCGTATCGCAAGATAAACCTTCCTATAATGTTCATATATTTCCATATATTTCTCATGCATTTTCTCTCTTGGTTCATACGTCAGGGTTTCTTCCACCATATGAGCCGCCGCATCTTCTAAATTCTTAAAGACTCCAATCGCGATACCAGTTAACATTGCACTTCCCACTGTACCTGCATCCAGTGTTTTTAAGGCGGTAATCGGAAGATTTAATATATCTGCTTTCATCTGCATCCAGACCTTGGAATGTGCACCGCCTCCAGTAGCGTTCATTCTCTTGAAGTGAATGCCGGACCTAATTAATTCCTGATAATTCAAGTACATCTCAAAGGCCACGCCTTCCATACAAGCCCGGTAAATGTCCGCTACTGTGCTTGAAATTGTGAGTCCCAGTATAGCTCCCTTTGCTCCAGTATCCATATAAGGAGTTGCTGCGCCTGAAAAATGGGGTAGCACCAGCAATCCACTTGGTTCGGCATCTTGAAGAATCTCTTCCAGCTGCTCCGATAATAACGCCTCAGTGCCCTTGCCCTGTTTCTTCTTCCAGTGGTGCAGTGCATATTCCTGTTCCAGCAATTCGTTGGCAGATAACTCAAGCTGTGAGGCTGCTAATTTCTCTTTTTTTGCTAAGGTATCCACACACCACTGCATCAGTGCTCCACCCGTATAGGAAAACGCATAGGCTACGTACTTTCCTGGGATCACATAAGGGACAACAGCAAAATACCCCTGATACATGGAATCTATCTCCGGCAGCTTATCGTAAATAGGTGTCAGACATTCTACTGTTCCTGCACCATCTACTGCAGTGTTTCCGTCAAAGGCACCGGCACCAACAGCCGCAGCCACCTGATCATGACTGATGGATACCACCCTTGTATTCTTACTCAGCCCTGTCATAATCGATGCCTCTGCTGTTACGGTTCCTGCCAGAGTTCCCGTAGGCACTACTTCAGACATTAGCTCCAGGTCAATTCCTGCAACGTCAAATATTTCCTTGCTCCAGGTAAGAGAACGAATATCAAAGGCCATGGTTCTAGTCGCAAGAGAATAATCAATCTGGGCAATCCCGGTTAGCTGATATACCACATAATCCTCCATCAGAAATACGTGCTTCGCCTTTTTATAGATATCCGGCTCATGTTCCTTGATCCACATCATCTTGGAAATGCTGTACATTTCATGGGGACGAAGACCTGTGATGTGAGCAATCTCCTTTTCCCCTAATCTTTCCACTAATTTCCCACATTCCTCCGTGCCCCTTGGGTCTGTATATAGCATCGCCTTATGTAATGGTTTCCCCGCTTTATCGGTCATAACAAAGGTTTCCCCAAAGCTTGTTACACCAATTCCTGCAATATCAGCATGCCTCCCTGTCAGCTCTAAGATCACTTGCCAAACTGCTTCCAGGACAAAGGAAAGATCGATTTCATGACTATCAGTCTCCCGTGTCACGGTATAATCACGGTATGCTTTCTCTATAAACTGTCCCTGTTCATCAAATACCGTACATTTGCAGCCTGTAGTTCCAATGTCCAGTCCTGCGATTTTCATACTATCACCCTCACTTTTTGGTTTATAATGATTCTTACAAATTAAGAACAGGTTGTCACAAAATGCTCTTCGGGGAATTTGATTTACCCCAGTGCTGTATTTTATATCTGCCTTCTTCTTATGCGTTCCTTCCTCTTAGCGTTCCTTCTTCTTATGCGTTCCTTCCTGCTTAATCGATATCAACCCACTCATAACCAAGATAAGTTGTGAAGGCCTCTTTCAAAATACTCTTTAAGTGTCCTGCACCAATTGATGTATGATGTTTGAAGCCGCCTCTGGCAAGACGTATCATCTTCTCCTGCATATCCGAAATCTCACACACACCAGCACAACCAAAGTAGCCGTCTTCGATTGGATCTCCTGTAAACTCTGCTTCACTTGCATATACAAGGATTTTGCCATCTTTGGTCTGGCAGTTTGAGATGGTTACTTTTCCTAGTCTTATCCGTCCTTCACAGGTTCCGCATCCGGATCCAGGATCATTCTTATCGAACATCTTGTGACTGGTTACAACTCCTTTATCTGTCATAAGACTGGTTGGGACTGGTCCGCAATGGAACAAGATCACTTTATTCTCATCCTCACCATAATTATTGTTCCAGTCCAATACTGTGGTCGGAGTTTCACTTGCAAGTGCCATCGCTCGCATAGTAATAGCAGAGCACATGTCAATTTCACAGGATGCTGTGATTCCACGGTCATTTAGTTCAGAAAGCAATACACAGGGGCAGACACGGAGGATTTCCTCCATCTCATTCCAGCAGCGAAGTGCAAGCGCATCTAAATGATATCCTTCAATATAATCATCGATTACGACAGAGATTTTCGCTAGTGTCAGCTTTTTCTCTTCGGGAATACCGGAGAAATCAGAGTAAGCCTCTAATACCGCTTTCTTCGCTACTACTTTTTTATCGTCATTCGCAAGTTTTCCAACCTTGAATATTAATTCGGATAAGTCGAAGGATTCTACATTGATTCCCGCCTTCTGCATGGCGATTTCATCAAAGCGAACGGTTTTAAATGCAGTTGTTCGGGCACCGATGCATCCAATGTTGCACCGTGTCATTCCATTTACTACACGGCAAATTGCCGCGAAGTCTCTCAGATTCTCCTGGAATTTCTCAGACAATGGATGAACAACATGCGGTTTTAAAACAGTAAAAGGAACCTGATACTGTGTAAATACATCGGTTACAGAAAATTTACCGCAGAAAGCATCTCTTCTATGAGCAAAATCCATTTTACCGATTTCATCCGGGTATGCCTGCATCAGAATTGGCACGCCGGCGTCTATTAGTGCCGTAATTGCCCCATTCTCATCTGCAAAGATTGGCATGGAGAAGATGACTCCATCGTATTTGCCCTGCTGCCCTCTCAGCCATTTTGCATATAAAAGCCCTTCATCCCTTGTCTCTATTCCCCCATATCTGGTAAGCTCTGCGTCCATAGCAATATAATCATATCCTGCCGCTGTAACAGCCTTGATCATATCCTCTCTTGCTTCATATATTAATTCACCTGGCATAAAGCCTCTATTTGCAAATGCTAATGCAAATGTCATTTTTCTACTCATCTTTTTCACTCCTCTATTCCATATTTGCAAATAACTTCATGGCTTGCTTTATATTTTCCTTCATTGCTTTTCTTCCCGCTTCTACGATGGAAGAGAAGAAAATCGGTTCCTCATCCTTTAATGTTTGCAGGTATTTTGCAACTGCGGCTCCACCGGATTTATCCATATAGGTAAAATAATTCACCTTACGTACCCCTGCCTCTACTGCCTTGTGGTAATCTTCCGGGCTGACGCCGGAACCGCCATGCATTACGACCGGAATATAATTGGTCTGTTTACGAACCTTTGTAACAACATTGAAATCTAGTTTTGGTTGCGTCAGATAGATTCCGTGGGTCGTTCCAAAAGAGCAGGCAAGTGCATCGATTCCTGTCCCCCTGACAAACAGAGCTGCCTTCTCCGGATCAGTATAAATCTTCGTATCATCATCTTCCCCTGCACCATTGTCAGCCCCTGATTCTCTTCTTCCCATAGAGCCCAGTTCTGCTTCTACCGATGCTCCGGTTCTTGCAGCCATCTCTACAGCTTTCTTGGTATTTATTAAATTCTCTTCGTAGGAAAGCAGAGAGCCATCATACATAACTGCTGTAAAACCCAGATCTAATGCCTCCTTTAAATATTCAAGGGATTCACCGTGATCCAAATGAACGCATACGGGAACGGTTGCTTTCTTTGCCTCCTGTACCATGATTGGTCCAATGGTTTTCAGCGGAATCCATGCTTCATGGCATTGTGCAAACTGAATAATGACCGGAAGACCTAATTCTTCTGCTGCTCCAATTACCGCCTCAATGCTTTCCAGGTTTGGTGTATTAAAGGAACCAATCGCTATATTCCTCTCTTCTGCAATATTCATTACCTCTTTTAAAGTCGCTAGCATATATTTGTACCACCTTTCATTTTGTCCTCTTATTAAGCTTATTCTATTCGTACAATAGCTAGTTTTATATAGAATTTCGTTCTATTTACTTTGATTTTGTTCGCATTCATGTTAAAATATTTTAGTATGTTTCGTTTTCAATATATTCAAATTCAAGTGTCATATCCCATGCCAATCACTTGGCACCACCACATATGTAAATGCTATAGAAGAGTTCGCAATTGACTATTTCAACCCAATTTAGTGAGGTAATTATGGTATCTAGCTTTAACATTTCCAAACTTCATGGTTTACTTGAAGATTTTTATACTCTGACCAACATTAGAATCACTGTATTTGATGATTCCTTTCAGGAGCTAACTTCTTATCCGGAGGACATTGCCCCTTTCTGCCAAATCATCCGTTCCTCCCGGGAGGGCTCCCTTCAATGTCATGCATGTGATCAACGTGGATGTGAAATAGCCGCCAAAAGCAGAACCCTATACACCTATCGCTGTCACGCCGGGCTTACGGAAAGCATTGCACCAATTCTTATGGGCAATATCGTAATCGGATATCTTCTGTTTGGTCACGTATTCTCCTATTCTTCCCGAGAAGAAGGGTGGGAGATGATTCAAAAACTATGCAAACCTTATCAACTACCGATGTCTGAGTTAAAAATGGCATGCTTAAAACAACCCCTCATTCAGAAAGACTTCATTACTTCTGCCTCTCATATCCTTCAGGCGGTAACCGCCTACCTATGCTTAGAACGAATGGTATCTCTCCGACAGGAAGAATTGCCTGTTCAGATTGATGAGTACATACAGGCACATTTTACTGAGGATATTGATGCTCTCTCGATAGCAAGGCACTTCCATATTGGAAAAACCAAACTATATGAAATTGCAAAACAAAGTTATGGGATAGGAATTGCAGAATATATAAGAAAAATCCGAATAGAGAAGGCAAAGCAGCTGTTGTTGGAACAACCCAGTCTCACTTTGGCAGAGATTTCGTCTGCTTGCGGATTTGAGGACTATAATTATTTTATTACCGTATTTAAACGTGTTGTTGGCATGCCGCCAAAAGCATATGCATTAGCGCAGGAGCGGCTTATAGATAAAGAATAAAGCATAAAAAAATTCCAGTGTGCTGTAATCATTCTATTATTCTAAGGAAACAAGTTTTTACACTGTTTACCACATTAGAAATAGCTACATTCAGTCACTACTGGAATTCTTATTATTCTCTTACGCAACCTCAACTCTTGAGATCATCGATTTCTTGTCACTTTTGTTATTCACTTTCAGGCAAAAAATTCTTTATTTCTTTATCCTCTTGAACAGCCTCTTCAGAGTTATCTACGGATGTTTCTTCTGAAGTAACTTCGGTTATGTCCTCTGATTTCTCCTCAGAAATATCCTCGGCGAGATCTTCAAAATATATATCTGTATCTTCATCTGCTTTTTTTCTATTATCTAATTGTTTTTTTACAGCTTTAACGCCTTTCTTAGATAAAGCTTCCACTCCTCTAAGAAGCAAATATCCACTTCCCATGGCTAAGGCAGCCAATTTAATAGGTCCACCAACTTTTTTTGTTAACGTAGTCAATACCTGATATCCATCTAATTTCTTCATTCTTTTGTCCTTCCTTTCATTTCAACGTTAGGCACAAGCAAATTGTGCTCCATTAGCATATTTATGATTAAGTCTAATAAGACCTATCATTCCTCTATCCTTTATACTCACATTGCGCATATCCTCCACGGGAGCATCTCCCCTGCCAAAGTAATACTGCAACCGGTGTCCCGTGTTCGGTATAATGAATCATAGGTGTGTCTAAATTAGACTATTTTCATTTATTCCTCATGTGTTGATTTTTCCATATATGTGCATTATAATAACCTATGCACATATAATCAATTACCATTATGTCGAAATATGCAGAATATTCCACATTTCTGACGAAAGTGAGGTTTTTATGACCCAAGATAGAAGAATTACAAAGACAAAAGCAGCAATTCATGAAGCCTTATTCTCTATTTTAAAAGAAAATAAGTCAACAAAAATAACAGTTACGGAGATTGCAAAGAGAGCCAATATAGACCGGAAGACCTTTTACCTCCACTATGATTCTCCAGAAGCAATCATCGATGAATATTATCAAACTATTATCAAAGATTTTCTTTTTGTATTAGATCAAAATGATTTTTTTGACCGCTCCTTTGATGTTATGGCTTTATTCCAGTCCCTCAATTCGGTAGTACAGCGCGATATTAATTTATACCGACATATTGCAAAGATGCCAGCCTATGCTTTTTTCGCAGAAGAAATCAAGAATATCGTAAAAAGTGTGGCAATAGAAACCTTATCCAAGGTAACGAATATGACAAGGGATGAACTGGATCTATATACCGAATTTTATGTTGCTGGCATAATCTCGGCCTATTTAAAGTGGTTGAAGGATGAGGTGAATCTTCCCGAAGAAAAGGTTGTTAACATTCTAGGAACTGCTTCCTTTTATGGATTTCAAAAGTTACTACCAACAAAGTAAACAAAAAAGTAAACAAACGAGTCACGCGTAGATAATCATGTTATAAAGCTTTCTACCATCTCTACCTACCATCTTTTATATGCGTTGCTATAATCACCACAATAACTAGTTAACATGAAGCAGCTCAGACAGTCTAACTGTAAATTCCTCTACTATTCTTGATGGCTGTTTGTTTTTTCTAGTGATTCTCCCTAGAATAACCGGCTCTGACTGATACTGCTGCAAAGGAATCGTCACCAACTGCTCTTGATCGCTGGAAGGCAAAAATTTAGTAATAAAATCCGGACCAAGGGTTATCGTATTTCCCTTCACCACCATTTGATACAGCGCTTCCATATTATTCGTTGACAACACAATACGGTTGGAGGGCTGTTCTATAATCAGCTGCTGCCCAATATGCTCAATATCATCATCCTTATAAAGGACAAATGCTTCATTTTTCAAATCCTCAGCTGATACTGCATTCAAGACACCTAGAGCCGATTTTTTATTCACGATTAATACTGCCTTACCTTGTGTGATCGGCTGCCATTCCAGTAAGGTGTCTTGATACTGCTTGGAATTATAACAAATGAAACCCATATTCGCATAACCATCTTTGACGTGGTTCATCACAGACTGTGTATCGCCCTCTATCATTTGAACATTGAGGAGCGGATACTTCTTGGCAAATTCAAGTGTTACCTGAACCACCAGCGGAACCATTCCTGGGATGGTGGATATAATTACATTTTCTAAATGCTCTTCCTTCAACTCCGCCAGTTCTTGTCTCATCAGATCCAAACTTCTTAGAATAGCTGCTGCATGCTGAAGTACCAGTTCCCCTTCCTTCGTAACAGCAATTCCTTTCTTTGCTCGATAAAAAATAACGATATCCAATTCTTCCTCTAGCTGCTTTATTGATTGGCTGATTGTAGGCACTGTCATATGGTGCACACTTGCCGCCTTAGTAAATGACCCGTAGTTGGCAGCTGTGACCAGATATTGTAGCTGTATAATATTCATACCTTCCCATCCTTAAATAAATATTTACAATAGTTAATTATAATTAAATTTATTTTATCATAATTTGATGATATTATGAATACATCAAAGAAATTAATATACTTAAATAAATCAAATTTAGGTAAAGCGAAACAATATTGTTTTTCTAATTGATTACACAGCAGACACTACTTCTGCGCTCCAACTCTTCCTTCGGGCTTAGCTTCCGCTTCGAAACAGTATCTGCTGTGTATTCCATATCTTAAGTTAATGAGTTTCGCAATTACCTGAAAACTTATTCATTGTAAGGAGGACACAAGTATGAGAAGCTTACAAAGTTATCTAGTAGAACGAATATTAAAATTAACAAAAAAGGAATTCGATCCTGTTACCTATTTACAGAAAAAAAGAAAAGAAAATGAATCACCTTATATATTACCCGCTAACCTACAGCGCAAATACCATATTATGAAAACGAATTCCTATTCCATCGATACTTATATACTAAAATCTCCTTCACGGCCTGAGGAGAGACAAATTTTATTTTTACCCGGTGGAGGCTATGTGGAACAGCCGCTGTTATGGCATTGGCGTTTTTTATATCAATTATCCCAAAAGCTGAACGGTACTATAACGGTACCTATCTACCCCAAGACCCCAAATTATCAGTATAAGGATTCTTTTGAGAAGGTTCTTCCCATATACAAGGACTTACTAACTAAGACATCGCCAGAAAACATTGTGATCATGGGCGACTCGGCAGGTGGTGGCCTTTCACTGGCCTTATCCCAATTATTACTCAAGGAAGAGCTTCCACAGCCAGGCAATATCATACTCCTTTCCCCATGGCTGGACATTAACCTGGATCATCCAAAGATTGCCCCGCTTTTAAAAATAGAACCTATGCTGGATCATAAGCTTTTGATCGCGACTGGTAAAATCTATGCCGGTGATACCCCCACCACCGATTATTTAATCAGTCCCATCAACGGTCCAATACGAGGATTAGGGAAAATTACATTATTTATAGGCACTCATGAAATCTTTCTTCCAGATGCTCGTAAATTTAAAGCATTAGCTGATAAAGAAAAGGTCGCCATCAATTATTTTGAGTATCCGAAAATGAATCATGTTTTCCCTGTCTTTCCTATTCCGGAAGCCAAGCGTGCTTTGAAACAAATCATAGATATCATTAAGGGTTAACTCCGGTCAAAAGCTGGAAAGGAACTGGTGCCTGTCACCATATAAATAAGGCTCAATGGGATACTGTATATGAAAACAGTTTTCCATTGAGCCTTTTAAGATTGCTTCCAGAAAAGCTTCCTACTCTACTATAAAGAATATAGTCTTTCTGATCATTTTTTCAGTTCCAAAGCTTCTCCGTGCCTTTGCCTTGCCTAATGCAGATTAAGCCTTTAATGGTTTAATATATTATCAACAATAAAATCTAGCTGAGCGTTCATAGACATAATATCCGAAAACCAGAACATGCCGCTGTTCGTTTCAATCAATCTGCCTTCCTTTACAGCTGAAAGAGACTGGAATACCTGGTTATCTGCCAACTCTTTTATTTTTTCATCAGAGAATATGTAGTCAGCAGAATATTCACCTAATACTTCGTAGGAAATATCAATAAAGCTAATTCCTTCTTTGTCTATGACTTCTGTCATCATTCGCTCTGGCGCACGAAATCCTAATTCGTTGTAAATTAATTCCCCTCCTCTGCCATAATCATTACCAAAAGCCCTCAGGCTTCCAGACTGCTGATTTTCAAGGAGAATAACGGTTTTGCTGAGTTTATCCGCCTCTATAAGCTTTTTCTTGCTTTCTGCAACCTTCTGTGTAAATGCACTGATCAGTTCCTGTGCCTTCTCCTCTTTTCCGGTGATCTGTCCAAAGAAGGTAAGTCTTTGGGTGTAGTCCATGGAATAATAATCCATGATAAGAGTCGGTGCGATCTTACTTAAGGTTTCGTATTCGTCCGGATTATTCCAGATAATTAAATCCGGCTTTAAGGACATGACAAGTTCCGGCTCCAGCCCCCAGGCATCAATCACCGTTGCGTCGTTTAATTCCCCTTCAAAGATGGCATCATCATTAAACGTAGTTCCCACAGGCTTTATACCCAGCGCAAGAAAATCCCCCTGAAAGAAAGCTACCACAATACGTTTTGGAGCAGCCGGTATTGTAACATCTCCCTTGAGGGTTGTTATTGTCTGAACAGCCTCCGTATCACCGGAAGCCTCACTTACTTTGTCCGGAGACTCAGAAGGTACCGCCTGATTATTATTTGCCGGGGAATTTGCCCCAGCAGCGCAGGCAGTAAGACCAAATATCATGGTTAATAAAGTGATTGAAGTAATTAGAATCTTTTTCATGCTTCTTCTCCTTGCTGTTGAGTGTGATCGAGTTAGAAATGACTAACTCCGCAAATTATAGCATCTGCATTGCTGGGAGTCAATTCATGAAAAAGGGGCGAAAGGAAGGTGACAGACCTCCTGCCAAGCTCGCTGTTCCTTGTAATTACTGTATATCCTTCCATTTCATTACTTGGCAAAATGTTAAAAACGAGCGCAAATTATCCTAAAATGAGCGTTTATGGTATTGATTATCAATATCGTATATGCTATATTGAAAGCTGGAATCATAAGACTCTCCTATTTACAGACTTATTAGGATTCGAGTGTCAAAAGTCGGATTTATGTCTTAAAATGAATATGCATGCATATATATCCATCTGGACTTGCCTTACCATTCCATGAATCTCCTAAAAATAAGTCAATTTATAGATGCCGGTCTGCGCCATCTGGATATATATACACACATATTCATTGCGAAAACTATTAATGAATTTTGACACTCGAATCTTATTAGGTAATTTTCAAAACAATAAAATCAGTGAATGAGTTTCGAAATTACTTAACAGACTTATCTATGAGAGGTTTTTTCATATAACGATACACAGCAGGAGTGATACAATGAAGGAATTCTGTGGACTAGAGAACCTGGCAGAACAGTTCGGGTTGGAAATCAATCAATATGGCAATGGTAAGGCTTACTCCTTTCCCTCTGAGAAAGGTAATGGCTGGATTTATGAAACACATCCGGCACAGGGCTTGTTTATTTCAAGCTGGTGGTTTACTTCCTTTACCTCCTTAACCTATGTAATGGATAGTAAAGAACCTTTCCTGCTTTTCCTAAGCTTTGACTGTGGTAGTATAACAATCATACAAAACGGTACGAAAACCAAGGTATTAACCTCCAGAAACCATATATACATAAATCCTGGCACCTCGGTCAAATTCCGCTTTCATCCGGAGGAACCTATCTGCTGTACCTGCTTACTGATTTCTGAGCATTTTCTAAACCATATGTATGACAGAGGATTCAGGAGCAGCCCTCTATCTCTTGGGATGATTAAGAAATGGGCAGATAAGGACTATAACACCCCTGACATTACTTTGGTATTGGAGCAGTTAAAATGGGAGGTGCGCTATTCGGATATCGATTTACAGTATTATGTTTATAAGGTCTTGGAGTTATTTGCTTTAATTGAACATAACCTTTCACGCCCTCCACGAATCACACAAAAAAGAGCCTACCATGTCACCTGGGATGTCAAAAAGAAGCTGCTGGCAGCAGTGCAATTGATACACGATAACATATTGTCGCCTCCAGGTATGAAAGAACTGACGAAAGTGACTGCCTTAAGCGAAAGCAAATTGCACCGCTGTTTTAAATCGGAATTCGGCCTTAGCGTAAAAGAATATATTCATTTGGAAAAAATGAAAATGGCTATGCTCTTACTAGCCGATGACGAACTTGATATCAGCAGTGTAGCATTAAAATGCGGATACAAAAGCCCTGGCATGTTTACCAAGGCTTTTAAGGAGATCTATCATGTTACCCCGAGCCAGTACAGAAAAGGGTATTATTTATAAATAAGCTCTTTGATTGCGAGTGTAAACTTCCGCTCCAATCCTTTATTTTTCTCCGTCCATTCTTACACCAACTAAAAAATATTTATTAAAAATCAAATATATAATAACAATTGGCAAAACCGTAATTGCAGCTGCAGCCATGACCTGATTCCACATGGTTCCGGCATTGTGGGATGAAAATGTCTGCAACCCTAAGGTTAAGGTATACTTTGTTTCCGTTTTAATATATAACATTGGCTTAGTGAACTCATTCCAAAATCCCATGAAGACAAAGACTGCCTGGGTAGAAATAACCGGTTTTGCAAGCGGTATACAGATTCTAAAAAATCTTCCGTAGCGTCCTAATCCATCAATACTGGCAGCCTCTTCCACATCCGTTGGAAAATTAATAAAAAATTGTCTCATCATTATGATGTTTCCAATATTGGCTGCTGCCGGAATGATTAAGGAGGTAAAATGATCGATCATTCCCAGCTTCTGTATAATTAAATAATTCGGAATCATCAACACCTGGCCAGGAATCATAATTAAGGACATTAGAATAAAGTATATCTTATTTCTTCCCGGAAAATTAAGCCTTGAAAGGGAGTATCCTGCCATTGTATTAATAAATAGATTCACTATGGTTCCGATTACTGCAATGATAAATGAATTAACAAACCATCTTGGAAATAAAGAAGAACGTCCAAATATATATCTATAATTATCCAATGACATCTCATCACTAAATAAAGATAAATTTCCGCCTACAATCTCCTTTAAGGATTTAAAGGAAGCAGCTATCATCCAAAGAAATGGGTATAAGGTTAATGCTGCTGTTAAAATAAGTATCATATATAACAAAAGCTTTCCGAAAGGAAATTTGATTTTTTTCATATTCACTACCTCCTAATATAAGCTTTCCGACTTACTGATTTTTTGGGAAAGCAGTGATAAAAGCAGAATAATTACGGCTAATATAATTGCTAAGGTTGCAGCAAAGCCCATGGCATTTTGTGTTCCAAAAGCATATTTATATATGATTAATGCCACTGTTAATGTGGAATTCGCAGGTCCCCCTGACCCGTTAGAAAATATGTAAGCCTGATCAAACATCTGCAAGGTACCAATGATACTGGTTAATAGCACATAAGATGTCATAGGTTTTAAATAAGGTTCTGTAATATAGGCAAATTTCTTGAACGAGTTTGCTCCGTCTATCTCTGCTGCTTCATATAAAGAATTCGGAAGATCTTGTAAGGTTGCTAAATACAACGTCATATAATAGGGTACCGTTGACCAAATATTCATTATCATAATAACTTTTAAAGCAAAACTAGAGTCTTGTAAAAAGTTAATACCGGTACTTATTATCCCGGCTTTTATCAAAGCTGCGTTAATTGGCCCTGATACACTAAACATAAAGATCAGGGTTAACGCCGAACTGGAGGTAAGCGTTGGCAGGAAGTAAATGGTTCTAAATATCATTTTTCCTCTTATTTTGCTATTTAACACGGATGCAATAACCAAGGATATTACTGTTTGAGCAGGCACAACAACCAGGGCAAATACTAATGTATTTCTAAAAGCAATTCTTACTGTATCATCATTAAAAACTCTAATATAGTTTTTCAAACCTACAAGCTGATATGTCTTAGCAAATAAATTCACTTTATGAAAGGACAGATAAATGATAAAAAACACGGATAAGCCTATAAATATACCAGTCACGATGATAGCCGGCATTAAAAATAAATACCCCTGTCTATGTTCTCTTGCTTCTCTTTTCGTATATTTGTTTTTTGTAACTATAACTTTATATTGTTTCTCGGACATATCTAAGCCCCCATTTTCTAAAACAGCGGCTTTTTGATAAAGCCGCTGCAAAATTTACTTGCTTATTTCGAATTCTCAATTTCATCATTTGCTTGTTTATCCGCCTTCTGCATTGCTTCTGCGATTGTCATATCACCAGAAATTGCTTTTGGAAGGTAGTTTTGATAAGCAGAGTTAATAATGGAAATTGTGGTTCCTTTTTGCCATGGCATAGCATAATCGATTTGTGATAAATGGGTTTTTAGTACAGGATCAGCTTCAATATTCATGGTTTTTGCAACATCATCTCTTGATGGCAGACAGCCCGCACCAGTACACCAGGTTACCATTCCATCACCGGTAGCATATTTAATCCACTCCTTTGCTAAATCAGCTTCTTTCGTATTTGCATAAATCGCATATCCAACCGTGAAGGACATAGAGCTCTTTTCGTCTAAATAGGTCGGCATATCTTTCACTTCGAATTTGATCTCCGGATAATTCTGCTTCAAATTACCGTATACCCAGTTACCCTCTTCCATGATAACACATTTTCCGGTTCCAAACACTTCACCATTCCAACCAAGCCCAAGTTCCGCTGGTGTTTTATAAGCTCCGGTATTTACTAATTTCATAATGAAATCAAGATTTTTAAGTACTCCGTCAGAGCTTAAGGTTGACATTTCATTTGCATCTGTTACACTAGCACCATTTCTTTCTAACAAATGAAGATTTCTTGCTAAGTCTTGATTATAAGTCATTGCAGTGACTTTTCCTTTTCCGAATTTCTCATCCAGCTTAGTCTGTAATTGGGGCAGGAAATCCACCAGCTCTTCTAAGGAGGAAGGAATATCGGAAGTCTTCATACCGACATCATTCAGCAAATTAGTATTCACATACATTGCTAAAGTTGAAACATCCTTTGGTATCGCATATACTTTTCCATCCTGTGTAGTAAATGCAGCCATTAGATTTTTGTAATATGCATCTGTCCCCATTTCCTTTGAATCTAATTCCAGCATTACATCAAGCGTAGAATAAAAGGGAAACATACTGGCATCCACGTAGAATACATCCGGTGCTGTTCCTCCAATAAAGTCCGCTTGGATCTGTGTATTAATGTCTGTATAAGTTTTTAAAACAATCTTTGCTCCAGTTTTTGTCTCAAAGTCTGTAACGACCTGTTTTAAAGCCGCACTTTCTGCATCGTTCCCTCCCCAGATACCAACAGTCAATGTTTTACCGCTAAAATCTGTGGGTGCCTCTGTTACGTTCGCTGAAGCTTCCGGCGTTTGCGTTGTTGGTGTTTCAGTTGTTTCCGCTGTTGTTTCAGCTGCATTCTCGTTTGTTTCTGCTTTCTTTCCACAAGCAGCCATGGATAAGACAAGCACTAACACCAGCATCATTGATACTACTTTTTTCATAATTTGCTTCTCCTTTATTTATTATTTTCTTTATCTAAAACGTTTTGGATTGTTGTTTATATTATACTCCAAAACGTTTTGGATTTCAATATAGTTATGAAATTTCTACAAATCTATTTCAATTGTGTCCGTAAATATGTAACTCTTACCATATACATTGATTTGCAGTTCCTTCTTCTTAGATAGATTCACAATTCGGAATTTTTCTTTTTCTACAGTAACCTTGAGTGTTTCTCCCTGCCAGCAAATAGTAAACTGTAAGGATTTCCATGCCTTTGGAAGCTTCGGTTCGATCCTTAGCTTACCGTTTAGCATACGTACACCGCCAAATCCATAAACAACCGATTGCCAGATACCACCGATTGATGCAGCATGAATTCCGTCATCAGAGGATTTCATATTGGGTCCCAAATCAATACGGCTCGCTCGTCTAAATAAGTCATAGGCCATCTGATCGTCACCCATATCATTTGCCAGGATACAATGGGTAGATAAGGATAGGGAAGAATCATGCAGCGTCCTTGGCTCATAGTAATTCCAATTTGCTTTCTTCACCTCTAAGGAAAACATGTCTTCCATCAAGAAAAACAGAACCATAATATCTGCTTGCTTTGATACCTGCATCTTGTTTACCTGCTCAAGATTATAGTCCAAAAACATACTTCCTACCTGTGTTTGCTTCTTATATTTCGTTAAATCAATATCTTTTAAGGATAAATAATTTTTATCCTGTGGCATAACCAAATCCATTTCTCTTGGTACCGGAAGATAGATTTTATCCACTCTTTCTTTCCACAGCGGATGTGCCTGCTGTAACGCAAGCTTATGATTTAGCTTTTCAAAGAGATCAGCCTTCTCATTTTTCAGCAGCTGATAATACTCAATGGCCTTCTTAATATTCCAGTAAGCCATATAATTTGTAAAGGCATTATCATCCACATGCTCTTTGTATTCATCTGGCCCTACAACATCATTAATATGGTACTTACCGTCTTCCTCACTAAACTCCAATCTGGACGTCCAAAATTTTGCAGTGTCCATGAGTAGTTCATACCCATAAGCATCCATAAAACTCTGATCACCGGTTACCATGTAATATTACCATACTCCATATGCTACATCAGCCGTAATATGCTGTTCAATGAAACCTGACCATATTTTTGTGGGAAGTCCGGTTACAATATCTGCTGCCCCCCACACGGGAGTAACCTCTCCGTCCTCCAGCCAGGCAGATTCCCAGGGGAATTGGGCTCCTTCATAGCCATTCGATTTTGCTTTTTTATGGGCACCTTTCAAGGATAAATAACGATATTCCTCTAACTTTCTTGCAATTTCCGGAGCCGTAAATGTAAAATACGGCAGTACAAAAATATCAGTATCCCAGAAGGTATGACCTTTATAGCCTTCTCCGCTTAAGCCTTTTGCTGCGATACTCATTCTGTTATCATGAGCAGGTGCCATTGCATATAGATGATATTGGGCAAACCGGATCGCTAATTGGTCAAATTCATCCTCAGCTTCAATGAGGATCGGCGTTTTACTCCATACTTTTCTATTCCACTCCCGGGCTGACTCACTTGCAATCATATCGTATCCATTTGATGCACTAAGTTTTAGAGCCTGTAAGGATTTTTCCTGTATCGCATTTCGATCTAGTCCTTCATTTTCTAGGTCTCTTGAAGTATATACATTTGATATTTTCTCTATCGTTAAAGTTGTATTTGACTGAAGTTCTTCCTGATATTCGCAGAAGATTTTTCTTCGATCCATAACAATTCGTGATTGCAGCTCACAGGGCTTCCCATCTGCGGTAAAGGTAAGCGTGGTATTATGTATCACATCAATTTTTGATTCTACCGTTGTCTGTACGAACTGCATGTATTTCTTATCGTAAAACCTTTTATCCCCATCTGAAAAATGCTGAGAACCACTATTACTCATGCGTCCATCAATACCTGATACTATTTTCAATGAGACTGCGTGATTTATTGGTGTAATCACAACCTTTTGTGCAACTAAATGTATGTTTTTTAGGGATACCACACGATAAAAATCAAGCTTTAATTCCACTTTGTCAGGTGAGATCCAAACGATATGACGATGCAGTTCTCCTGTCTTAAGATTTAATTGGCGTGAATATTCTTTTATTTCACCTTTTTCCAAGGTAAAATAATGATCATTCACAAAAAGCTCAAGATTAATAATATCTGCCATATTCGGAAGTTCTGTTACTTCGTTATCGTCAAATTTATTAAAGGTTCCAGCAACAAAATAATTTCTTTTTTCGTTCAGATATTTTTCCTCTGTTGTCGAGCGTAATCCCAGATAACCATTACCCAGACTCATGATTGCTTCACATTTTCCAAGAACGGAACTATCGAATCTTTCCTCTTCTATCATCCAGTCTCTTGCGCCGTCGTATTTCATATTTGTTAACATGTATGCCTCCTCATATTATTGGTAGTAAATATAAAAAATTGAATATGTAATCTATCCTGCAAAAGCTCCCAAAACGTTTTGGATTGTCCTTAATAAAAAAACTGCCTTTTTATTAATCAACTGTGGCAGTCAATTTATTGGTTGTTACAGTTTCTATATAGAATCTTTATTCAATTTCATCCTGTAACTTAATCTGATCCCATTTATAAATTACTCTTGTTTTTGCAATATAATCATGAATCGTTAAAGACTTCTTTGTAAAAAGCAAAAGCAAGCTGATAGCAGCCAAAGTCCATCCGATCAATGGTATAAAATAGATTGCTTTTACTAATTCCCGCATTCCATACTCAACCAGGGTTGGCTTAGTCCCCTCAGCTGTAACCACCTTTATCTTTCCAATATACTTACCTAAGGTAGCACCCTCCAGATACTCCATCAATAAGGTTCCATATACTGCAAAGAGTAATTGAAACATTACTTGAGCCTGATTATCTGAAACCTTAAAGTACATCAGCATAATTAAGATTACAGGAAATGCAACTATAATCGAATCTACCAGGAAGCTTAACACTCGAATCATTCCATTGACATTTCTCAATTCTTTCCTTCTTCCTAAAACATTTTATGAATGTCTTACCTGATATCACGCCTATAAGATGGATCTTACTGTTTTACGTTCCACTAATACATATGGTATATCAACATGGTTCGCCGTACTATTTCCTTCAATCATGGCGATCAATGTTTCTCCGCCCCTTTTTCCTTTTAAGAAGGCTTCCTGCCGTATGGTTGTAAGTCCCTCATTAATATATTTTGCAATAGGAATATCATCAAATCCAACGACCGAAAAATCTTCAGGTACGTTTTTTTCGAGGCTTTTGATGGCGTCAATAACACCAATTGCCATAACATCACTCGCACAAAAAAAGGCCGTTATCTCCGGATTTTTCTCAATTAATTCTAAGGTCTGCCTAAAAGCAGTCTCCTGATTGAAATCACAATATTTTATATACTCTTCCTTGATCTCCTGCCCGCTTTCTTGTAATGCCTTTGTATATCCTTTCAAACGTTCCGCAGAGACGGCGGCGGAAAACCTTCCGTTTATCATAGCTATCGCTTTATGGCCATTCTGGGTCAAATGTTTTACGGCCTTATAGGCTGCCTCCTTGTTATTGATTGATAAAGAAGCTACATTATCACCCTCTACATCCACATCCACAACCACGCAGGGAATTTCACTCTTTGCAAGTTCGGTATAATACGGATCATTTGTTTTAATACCCGATATCATAACACCTTCAATACTTTTTAAACGGCAGAGCTGCAAATAATTCATGCTGCTTTGCTTTGCGCTATTGGTGGTTAAGAGGATAAAATCATAATCATTTTTTAAGGATACATCATATAAGCCACTTATCATACCATATACAAATCCACTGTCATCCTTTTGCTGTAAATCCGATACTAAAAGAGCCAATACTTTTGTTGCCTTTCCTCCAAGAGACCGCGCATTTGCATTCGGAGCATAGTTTAATTTTTCTACTACTGACTTGATTTTTTCTTTTGTAGCAGAATTAACATCATTATAGCCATTCAATGCCCTTGAAACTGTCGTAATTGAGACTCCTGCCTCCCTTGCAACATCTCTAATACTAGCCTTTTTCATCAAGCTCTCCTTTAACAAAATATTATTCTCTATTTTTTCTTGTACTCTTAGTAGCAGGTTATTTTGTGAAATTACATGCTAATTCTTGCTTCTATATGTATGCATTGATCTATGCATTTGCAGCCTGGCATTCGAAAGCCTTTAAGGTTATAACCTCCCTTAGCTCGGCGCGTTTTATGTCATGGAAAGCCAAGAAAACTTTATAATTATCTGACTACTGAAACACTAAATTTCTTCCCAAAACGTTTTCATATAAATGTTAACGTATAAAATTTGTTTTGTATATTGACAATTTCAACAAAATCTTTTTTCAATTAAGTGCATATTGCATAACTACTAATTTAACCTTTTCTCTTTCCTTGATCTGCATTCTATTTCATTTCCGAAAATAGAAAAAATGCCATGGAGCTTATTCTTAATAAGTGTGAAGAAGCTTCCATTGACATTTTTCATAATCCAGTATAATAACTTACAAATAAAAACTATAGTGCTGTCCCTTTCTTTGGGATAAAATATTCACTGATGTCTACCCCTTCTATCGTTAGAAGCTTTATCTTCCTTTGAATTCCTCCGGCATAACCAGTAAAACTTCCATTACTTCCAACAACCCGGTGGCACGGAATAATAATTGATATTGGATTCTTACCTACAGCGCCTCCTACAGCTTGTGCAGACATATTCTCAATTCCTTTTTCAAAAGCTATTCTTTTTGCTATTTCACCATAAGTCATCACGCTTCCATAGGGGATATCACAAAGAATCTTCCATACGGACTGCCGGAACTCACCTCCGATTGGCGCAAGCGGCAGCTCAGATATGCTCGGCTTCTTTCCGGCGAAATAATCGTCCAGCCAGGTTTTAATCGTATCCCAAATAGGAAGTTTAGCATTTTCTACCGGCTCTTCCGGCAAGGTTCCATGAAAATATTTCTGTCCTTCAAACCACAATCCCCTTAGTTTTTCGCTATCACTGGCGATTGTTATTTCACCTAAAGGTGAAGAATATTGTGTTGAATAATACATTCTAATCAGCCCCCTCAATTATTACCCCTCTGCAAAATATAAATCAGCAATCCAAATCCCTGTTAGCACGCCCTTTGTTAAGATTATACTATCCAACATGCTAAGAACGGTTCGATATAAAACCCTTTATCTAGGCATTGAAATCATATCGCGAACAATTTCATTCAGAGAATGTGCTCCGCACATTGTCATCGTTTCCACTAATTCATTGCCAATTTTATCAATATAGGTTTGTAACCCTTCCTCTTCTCCACCATATAGTGCTGTAACAAAGGGTCTGGCTATGATAACGCCATCCGCTCCCAAAGCAAGTGCTTTAAAGACATCTGTACCACTTCGAACACCACCATCAACAAAGATCTTCATGTCATTGCCCACGGCATCAACGATATCCTTTAACACTTCAGCCGTAGATAAGCATTGATCTAACACTCTTCCGCCATGATTTGAAACAACAATAGCACTTGCACCTGCTTCCTTCGCCTTTAATGCTCCTTGCACCGTCATGATTCCTTTCACAATAAATGGCTTATCCTCACATGCTGCTATGATTTGCTTTAATTCATCTACGGATTTACTTCCGGCGGGTGGCGTCATATTCTTTAAGAAAGGTAAGCCTGCTGCATCAATATCCATAGCTACCGCAATTGCATTTGATTCTTTGACATATTTTAATTTGTCCAGTATTGTATCATAATTCCATGGTTTAATGGTTGGGATACCTAAGCCATCTTCTTTTTTGATGGCTTCTGTTGCTGCTCGCATTACCTCTGGGTTTAATCCATCACCGGTAAATGCTACTATACCATGTTTTGCACAAGAAGAAACGAGTATATTATTATATGACATGTCATCATATTTATCACCATAATGAAGATTCACCGCTCCCACCGGTCCAGCAAAAATTGGATACTGAAAGGTATGTCCAAATAATTGGATGCAGGTATCAACAGCTTTGTTTTCAACTAGAGTATCCATATGAATCCTTATTTCTTTCCATTTTTCATAATTTCTTATTGCTACATCTCCAATTCCTTTCGCACCAGGTCCTGGGATTTTATTCTTACATGCTTTTCCATTGCATTCAGCACAGGCGACACAATATTTCCCAATACATATTTTTGCATTTTCTAATACTTCATTGTATGTCATCACGCTACTCCTTTTCTCCCGGTAATCTCTTTTGGCTGGGGTGCCAAACTCTATGCATATTCCTTTATAAATTTGTTTCTGATTCCTATTATTATAGCATACTCCTACAAATAAATAAAAGACTGTTGTATCCGGTTAGGGAACGAAACGTCGGATTTCCTTGCTGTCCACTGGTTTTATCCACAAAATATAAAAATCTTCACTTTTACTAAATTTCTAAATCTGAGGTGTGACAGTAACGCATTTTGGTGTGGTTCATTCTGCCATTTTAGCGTCAACTACATTCTAAAATAACTCCTAAAAAATAATAATTGACAATTAGAATTCTAACAGTTAGAATTCTAACAATGGAAGGAGTAACAAATATGGATTATCATCGACTTATGTTAGAGAATCAGACAATTTTCACCAAACTGGTATATGGACATTTATTACCATCTAATTTATCCCTGGGGCAGCCGAAAGTCTTAGAATATATTTCAGAACATGATGGATGTGCACAAAAGGATATCGCAACCAATTGCTTAATTGAACCGGCATCGGTAAGTAGTATGCTATCCACGATGGAAAAGGAGGGCTTGATCCATAGGAAAGCGAATTCGGATAATCGAAGAAGCAGTCTTGTCTCCCTGACCGAACTGGGACTTGAAAAAGCAGGATATGTTAAGAAAACCTTTGAGGAAGTGGAAAAAAAAGCATTGAAGGATTTTACGGCGGAAGAAATCCAGCAATTGCTTGATCTACTGATGAAAGTAAATAAGAATTTAAAAGAATAACTTGAGAGAAATAAAGTAAAGGACTAAAATTATGACAAGAAAAGAAACAGCAAAACGATATATAATATTTTTAATCGGATTATATCTTAACTCCTTTGGAGTAAGCTTTGTAACAAAAGCAAATCTTGGTACCTCCCCTATCTCTAGTATACCCTATGTATTAAGCTTAGGCTATAAACCAACACTTGGACAGTTCACCATTGTATTCAGCTTTCTATTGATTGCATTACAAATCATGATACTGGGGAAAAATTTCAAAAAAGAAAATTTACTGCAAATCCCAGTCTCAATATTCTTTGGATATTTTATTGACAGCTCTATGTCCCTACTTGGAGCATTGAATCCTACTTTTTATCCCTGGAAAATTCTATCCTTATTGTTTGGATGTATTATTTTAGGCTTTGGTGTGTATATTGAGGTGATTGCTAATGTAGTTATGCTACCGGGGGAGTCTTTTGTCAGAGCGGTTACATCCAAAACAAAAACAGAATTTGGGTTTACAAAAATAATCTTTGATGTGTCTATGACATTGATTGCAGCTGTAATATCAGTTCAAATATTCCACCATCTGGAGGGCGTTCGGGAAGGTACTGTTATCGCTGCCCTAACGGTTGGTATGTTTGCCCGAATATTTGGGAGAAAACTGATTCGTTTTACAAAGTGGCTATTTCCAGATACAGAGTCTGCACCGGAAGCCGCAGAGGACAACAAGGAAAATCTGGTTGTTACGATATCTCGCTAATCTGGCAGTGGTGGACGAGAGATCGGAAAAATGATCGCGGAAAAAATTAGACTGCTATAGCTTGGCAAAGAGCAAAAAACACCTTGCAGATTGCAAGTATCTGCAAGGTGTTTTGCTCTGTCTTGGAAGCATATTACAAGTCACATTATATTCGACTTTTTTCTTATCTACAAATATACGAATCGTTTTACTTTCCATATTAATCAATGTCTTATACACCTTTTTATTAATCCAGTTCCTTTATTCTATAATAAGTATAGATGGTTCGACTTCCCATATCATTTCCAAACCCAATACAGCCATTTTCATAAATAGAATCCATTTCCTTCTTAATAACAACTTCTTCATTGACCCATATTTGAAGCTGCTTCTTCTTTACCACTATTTTAAATTCATAAGGAATTCCCAACTGCCATTGATACGGAATCTCCTCCAGAATCTGATAGTCCTTTTCTTTTCTGTATAATTGAATTGTCTGCTTCTCAGCCAGTCCTACTGCATAACTTTTGATTCCACCCTGTACCCGGAATAAGACATTATGTCTTACTCCTTTCACTGGAATCAGCGCAGCAGTTAATTCATAATTTCTCCAAAAAAGATTACCGGTATAACATTCTGCTGGTTTACCGCTGCCACTAACTGACAATCCATTTGTCTCAACACGAAGCATTCCTCTGAGATAGCTCAAATGGGCAGGTTGAATATGTAAGGGATTCCATATTTCCAACGGCAATCTGTTTAACTTCATTTCATAATCTGCCTGATGAAGTATTTCTAACTCATCCAGATATAAAACTTCTGTAAATTGAGTCTCTCTTATCCCACCTTCTAAACAAATGAAATAAAAGCCAACTTCTTCTATGATCTGCGTATATCCCTTTGGTAACTGAAATTCTATTTTATCCCACTGCATGGATAGCAATTGCGCATATTCCTTTAAATAAATCAGTTGATCTTTCATTCGATCCTTGAAGTATGGAACCACCATGATCCGGTTTGCCTGCCAGCCATTCTTCTTTCCTTTCACATAAGCCCTGATTCTATCTCCCGGGTACACCGTAGGAGAAAATTCAGGATTATATCTGCTGTCATCAAAGTCCTCCGGACGATAATACGGTTTATAATACAAATAAAAAGAATCTCCATTATCCGTCCAGGGGGATACAATCTTTAGGGAATGCTTCCCTTGATAGGCTTCTTCTGTTGTATTGGATAAAAGTATCTTCTTACCATCTAAGCTTCGTACTCGCATTCCATGGATTGCCGAAGGAAATTCGAAATGAAAATAAGCACCTTCTTCCTTATCAAATACCCTCTTCCATATTTCATTGGGTTCCATATTATAAATTCTGCTGGTTATCTTAGCACAGTATGCAGCCACCTGTGATACAGTCTGAATATTCAAAAAACCAATAGAGCTGGAGGCACAAATAAAATCATGAACTTGTGGAAGCCATTTTTCATCGATGCCATCAATCCCACTGCGAACACCCAGGATTGCTCCTAGATTTCCAACATTACAGTCCGTATCCCAGCCACACATATTCGCAATATTTATCGTTTTACTAAAATCACCCTGTCCATGAATCAAAGCTAATAGAATAACAGCCGAATTAGGAATGATATGGCAGCTTCCTTCATAATGCTGATATCCAAAATATTCTTTTATATATTGGAAACTCTCTTCCCAATTGTCTTTATTTCCTTTACAAACAGGAATTACTTGGTCTGCCATTCTTGCATATTCGCTATCTTTTGGTATTCCAGATAAACCTGCTTCTATGATCGTATCCATATCTTCTGACAGAAAAGCCTGTGAAATACAGGAAGCAATAAATTTTGCTCCATAGATTCCGTTTCTATCATGGGTTACGGACGCCATTTTTGCAGCCACCTCAGCTGCTTGCGACGGTCTTCCCGGGTATACCAGCCCCCAACAATCCGAAAAGATCTGTCCACCAATCTGCTCTGCCGTAGCACTACCATTTTGAGCAATGGAGCCACTTTCCGGAGCTTGGATGCCGGATACTAAATTCTCGTAAGCAGTATGCTCCGTTGAGACGCCATAACCGCCCCACCAGAAAAACCCATGTCCGTCTCCTACATAATTCAACATATTATATGCTAATTCCTGCTCCGTGATCTCACTGCCCTTATTATAATCCTCTAATGCCCGTAAATAAAACATAGGACCATTAATATCATCATCAGCGCAAAAATTTTTAAATGTCACCGGATAATCTTCAATGTTTCCAAAGCTCTCTTTAATTCGTTCGTAAGTCCAACCTTCAATATTAGCGCCATGAATGACTCCAATTACTTTTCCAATCCAGCCACCATATAATTTGTTAAAATATCTATCATCTAATATCATCGTTTTACCCTTATCCTATTTTGTTGGTTCCATCCTTAGTAACACTGCCTTATAATAAATCATAAAAAAGTATACTCCTCCTGCTCCGCTAATCAATTTCTTTCCTGCTTTTGAGCTGGATCATCACTTTCATCCTATTATTTTTATTAGGCGCACCTCATCCTTTCACTGCTCCAATAATAATACCTTTTATGAAGTACTTTTGAAAGAAAGGATATACAATTAGTATTGGTAATGCACCCATGACAGCGATCGCCATCTTAATGCCTGTTGATGGTAATACGATATCCTGATTAATAGAAGCCCCGCCCTGTGCATTCGTCAACAGAAACTGAACATCCATGAGCATTCTATTGAGCAGTGACTGGATACTATACATAGAGTCTTTGTTGATATAATACAAACTATTGATCCAATCATTCCAATAGCCCAATCCAACTAATAAAGTTACTGTTGCCACAATGGGAATGGACATTGGCAATACAATTTTGGATAAAATATTCCTTTCTGTTGCTCCATCGATACGTGCTGCTTCTATCACTGCATCAGGAATATTGGTAGTAAAATAAGTTCTCATCATAATGACATAAAATGCGCTCATCATTAATCCCGGAACAATGTATGCCCACCATGTATTCTTGATATGAAAGACCTGTGTCCACATAATATAAGAAGGTACCAAACCACCATTAAATAGCATGGTAAAAAATATAAAAAAGGAAAATGCCTGCCTTCCCGGCAAATCCTTTCTGGAGAGCGGATAAGCAAATAATACTGTTAAGAATACATTGGCAAGCGTTCCTGCAATCGTTACACCGCCAGATATAATATAAGATCTTACAATCGTGGTAGAATCCACCAACAAATATTTATACGCATCCAGTGATAGCTTTTTTGGAAAGAAGCTATAGCCATAGTGAGTTAATGTTAGTTCATCCGTAAAGGAAGAAATAATAAGCAGTATAAATGGAAGCAAACAGAATATCGCTAATATAATTAGTATTACATTTGCTATTATTTGAAAACTTGTTCTTCTTTCAACCATTTTTCTTTTCTCCTTTAGAATAGCGCATTTTCTTCGCTTACTTTTTTTACTACAAAATTTGCTGTCAGAACCAGAACAAACCCAACAACAGACTGGTAAAATCCTGCGGCCGAGGTCATGCTCACATTATTCAGTGTAATTAAGCCACGGTATACATAGGTATCAATTGTATTGGTTACATCAACTAATAATCCACTGTTTAAAGGTACCTGATAGAACAATCCGAAATCAGAATAGAAGATTCGTCCAATTGACATCAAGGTCAAGGTTATGATAGTTGGTTTTAAACAGGGAAGCGTAATGTGCTTGATTTGCTTCCATCTGGATGCACCATCTATCGCTGCTGCCTCATAATACCCCTTATCGATACCAACTAAAGTCGCGAAGTAAATAATACTGGTATAACCAAAGCCTTTCCATAGATGCACTGATGTTAAAATGAATGGCCAATATTTTGGTGTTGAATACCAGGCGATCGGCTTTATTCCAAGTGGAATAAGGATACTATTGTTGATGAAGCCGGAATCCGAGCTTAAGAAAGCATAAGCCAAATAACTGACCACTACCATTGAGATCAAAAAAGGAATTAATATAATTGTTTGATAGAGCTTTTTTAATCTGACTTCCCTAATTTCATTTAATAATATAGCAACTATGATAGCCAATACGGTTCCTAAAATAATGAAAACAGCATTGTAGCATAAGGTATTTCTAGTTATTACAAAAGCTTCTTTTGTTTTGAACAGAAATTCAAAATTTTTAAATCCCACAAATTTGCTTGCTGAAATCCCTTTGCTATAGTTATACTGTTTAAACGCTATCTGCAATCCAAACATTGGTATGTAATTGTTGATGATTATATATATGATACCTGGTAACATCATTAGATATAGTGGGATATATCGATTGAGCTGTCTTATTTTTTTTCTTATCTCAATATTCATCTAAAAACCCTCCAATACAGAACAATAAGGGGGATAGCCGTGTCGCCACCGTCCCCCTTATATGCTGTTATAATCTGCGAATTATTATTTCTTTGCAGCTAACCATTCATCAAATTGACTCTGCTTTTCTTTAATAATGTTGTCCACACCTGCAGCCTTTAAATCCTTTATAAATTGAGGCAATGCCACTGCAGGATCTACCGAACCACAATCCAATGCATTCCCATATTTATTTTGAACATTTTTACATGCGGTAACTTCATTAATTACATTTTCATTATTCCATCCAAAGCCTTTTCCTGGTGAAACAATTGCAGTTTTGTTATATTCATTGGTTTCTTCCCAAAGATTTTCATCTGCGCCTTCCCAAACAGGAGTAATCATTTCATTAAGCCATGCCCATGGGTAGCTGGGATACCCTGTGCTGGTTCCGTCAACACCTTCTGGATACCGTACCATGGTCTTTGCTTCGTTGGCAAATTCATAGTGCTTTCCTTCAACACCGTTTACTAATATATTCTGTAATTCAGGATTTGTGTAAATTTCATTCATAACCTGTACAGCTCTTTCCGGTTTTTCGCTGTTGTGAGCAACATACCAAAGAATATCCAGTCTATTCGTAGTGGTATAAGCATCCGTCATCGGCAGCACAACGATTTCTTTACCGGAAGCCTTCTTCATCTCTGCTTCAATTCCGGGCTTAACATTCGTAAAGCGTCCAAAGGCCTTATTCGAAGCAATCATATTTGCCCACGGCTCTGTATTGGAGGACGCATCCGGCATGATTAATCCTTTTTGTGCCCATTCATATCTTCTCTCTACAATTTTACGATAGGCATCTGTTTCATACCAGTTTACTACAGTTGTATTATTAGGATCTGCGCAATTTTCTAATATGCCAAAATCACCACCTAATTCATCATTCATAGTCATTGTGTTCATTGATCCGCCATTGGACATAACCGGGTACATATCCGGATAGTTCTCTTTCACTGCCTGTAAAAGCGGTTCCAGCTCTTCTTCTGTTTTAATATTTGAATAATCAAAACCCAATTCATCCGCAACAGATTTGACAAAAGCGAAGCCCCATGCAACTGCTTTTTCTTTATTGGCCGGAACTGCATAAATACCACCATTAATTGACGTACATGCCCAATCATCTGCGCTGATCTGTGCTTTCATTTCAGGTGCATACTCATCCATATATTGTCCAATCTCTACAACCTGCCCATTACTTACTGCTGATGTAAAGCTGCCTCGGTCATTATAGAGCATATCCAATTTCTCACCGGAAGAAAACATAAGATTTACTTGCTGTGCATAGGTACCAAATCCAACACGTACTATTTCCAGTGTAGTATTATATTTTTTTTGTAATATCTCACTCGCCAATGCGGAAACCTCTTCACAGTCTTTTGTTCCCGCTGTTCCTGGCAGCATGAGCTTTACGGTATATGGTTCCTGATTGCTATAATCCTTCGCCTCTGTTTTAGTTTCTTCTGCATCAGAAGTACCAGCTGTTGCCTTTCCCGTTACAGCTGCAGAACCATTTGTTTCTTTGTCGCCTGTTTTATTCTCAGCCTTACCACATCCTACAAACAATGTGGCCAACAGAGTAATTACAAGCAAATATGAAATTATCTTTTTCATATTTCTCCACTCCTCCTTAATTTTGATTAGGTTTGCATTACTGCTACCTATAGTTAAATTATAGCTGACTTTATTTAGCCGTAACTACCCGGATAGTGACACAATGTTTTCAAATTGTGACTAATGGTTTCAATGCTTTGTAATTCTACTTCTGATTTTCTTGTTTGATTTCACTGGGGGAAATTCCAAAAACTCGTTTAAAAGACTGAGCAAAATGTGAAAAATTGCTATATCCAACTTTTGAAGCGACAATGCTCACAGAGAAATTTGTTGTTTTCAATAAATGATTTGCAATATTCATTTTCTCCTGTTGAATATAATCTGACAGCTTAATCCCCTTTTCCTTTTTAAAGAGTCTGGATAAATACTCCGGATTCAGATAAACAGCTTCTGCAATATCTTTTCTTGTAATATTCTTCTGCATATTCTTATGTATATAATCTAGTATTTCATCCATTCGTGATTCATTAACAGCCTCTTGATTATCCATATCCTTCAGATAATTCATCGTAAACACAATCAAACTTTTCATTCGTGACACAGAAGTATAGGAATTCATCAGGGCTTCATAATTATAGTCACTTTCTCCCTCCATATAGAGGTCGCTTTTTTCATTACCACAATTTTTGATTCCCTCCAAGAATAAATACACATAATCCATATGGAACTTTCGCAGAGCTTCATCGTTCATCCTTCCGGACTGCGTCATACGATCCAGATATTCACAAGCCTCCTTCTTTAGTAAATCATAGTAACCATCCTTGATGTACTGAGCCCATTTATTACAATCCGGTGAAATATATTCCACTCCCAGCTTCATCGTATTGTCCGCTTCCAGAATACCGTCCTTTTTAATTACATTCTGCCTGCTTCTTTTTCCTAGCCTTTTCATCTCCGCCGGTATTTCTGAAAAAGTTGTTGTTTTGCCTGGATACAACGCAATTTTACATTGAAACAACCGTTCTGTCGTCTGCATAAACAAAATCATTTTCTCCTTTAAATCCAGCTCTTTGTCCTGTTTGTGGTAAAGCAAAACAAAATGTTCACGATCCAAACAAATAACAATCAACTTACCTTTCTTGATTGTAAGTAATTCATTCCAGATATTATCTATGGCATAAAGCAGTAATTCGTTTTCCCATCCTTCTCCCGCAAAATCTAACAATTGAATCATAACTAGTTCACAAGGACTATCTACCTCCAACGCATAGGATAGAACAGATACATATTGAATAACTTCTTTCACATCACTTCGCAATTCAAGTAAATACTCTCTTAAAAGACTGCTCAACGTCTCTTTTTCTCTTTTCTTCAGGTCTAAGGCATAATTATAATAACTCTTTATCGTGATATTTATCTTAATCTGATCAATTGCCTTTTGGAGGGAACTCTCAATTTCTTTATAGGTAACTGGTTGTAACAGATAATCAAATCCCTGTAAATGAACTGCTTTTTGTGCATAAGCGAAATCCGAATGAGCAGTAAGAAAAATACATTTCATAATGTAATGATGTTCTAATACCCATTCATACAACTCCAACCCACTTCCCAGGGGCATTTCAATGTCACAAAGTAATAATTCAATTTGCTGTGTTTGAATGATGTTCTTCGCTTCGATAATATTGTACGCCGTAAATTTCTTATCAATATGAATCAGTTCCCAATTAACACCAGCCAAAATCCCCTCTACTACCATAGGCTGATCATCCACAATCAATAGATTCATCCTTCCTTCTCCTCTCTTCTGCCTTCCATTTCCTTGTTCACATGAGCAGGCAAAATCATCTCACATTGTGCCCCCTCTTCTAGATTGCTGCATTGCAATATTGCCTTCTCACCATAAATCAAAAACAACCGTTGACAGATATTTGCTATTCCAACGTTATTCTCTGTGTATTGATACGGTGTTTGAGCATTTAATTGGTCTAGTACTTCCCTACTAAATCCATTTCCATTATCTGAAATAATAATATCCAGTAAATTCTCCTCTTCCATTGTTAATTCAATAATTCGTATTGTTATCTTTAAAGTCTGATTTGTTTTTCTGCCATATTTAAAGGAATTCTCAACAAATGACTGAATCAGTAATACTGGTATAATACATTCTTTCAGCTGTTCTTCTATTTCAACATCACACTCCACATCCTGTTCTAAGCTATACTTCTGTAATGTGATATAATTTTTAACGTGGTTAATTTCATCTCCTATTGTCACCAAAGACATATTGTCTTTAAAAAAATATCTCAAATAACTGGATATCTGAATAATCATATCCTGCATTTTTTCATAACGTTTCAGTTCTGCCATACCATAAAGGTTTTTTAAACAGTTTAGAAAAAAATGCGGCTTTATCTGTAACTGGAGATATTGCAATTCAGCGCGGTTTTTCTGAAATGTCCTCTCCCAGGATTCTATTTTAAGGTTTTTTATTTCTATCATCATCTGGTTAAATGTAACATTTACTTCCTGAAATTCTCTAATTCTATAATTTGAATTCACTTTTTCATCAATATTTCCATCCCTAATCTTCTGCATCGTTTTAATCAGATTTGCCATGGGTCTGAAATATGCCTTGGATATCTGTTCATAACAAACCGGGATCAATAATACCATAAAAAACGATAAGAATAAAAACAGTGACTGCATCCAATCCATTTGAGAGAAATAACCCTTGTATGGAATAAAATAAAAAAAGCGAACATGGAGTAAATCAGACGCTTGGTTTACAACGAGATACTTCATCTCATTCTCTGTCAGATAATATTCCTGCTCTAATTTCGTTGTCACCAGATCACTCTCTCTTACTTCCTCCTGTATAGAAAGTGCTTTCCCTTGCATTGTTGTATAATAGAGAAACCCTTCTCCTTCCGATCGATTCTTTATTTGATTTTGGATGGTCGCACTTAAATCTACAAATAAGAAGGTATATCCACCGTTATATCCTAAGAGACGTACCAAAAATCCTTCTCCATTAATACAAAATGGCTGCCACCCCTTCCCACTATTCTCCTTGGGATTTAGAATATATTCCTCTACAATCCGACTCATACCCTCTTTTGTTTTTATAGAATACATACTTTCCTGGTAAAAATAGCGTATCAGATTATTTTTCTCAGATACCAAACAGATACTACCGAGATTTTGATTATTTGTTAACAGTGTTCTGTATTTTAAGCCTATTTCATAACCTGACAAATGTTTGGTTAATTTATCCACCTTATGTATCATATTTGCATGATCATAATCATTTGCCCAGTAATCCGCAATGGTCTGACTCACCTTCTGCAGGTCATATTCAATTTGGGATTGATACAGAATTATCGTATTCTTACCACTTTGCGCAACTTCATTGTTTAAGGTCTTTATCGAATAATAATTATAGAGCAGGAGACAGAAAATCATGGGTATTACAAATATTCCTAACGTAAAGATTAAGTGCTTTTTCATTGATATTGATTTGAGTTTCATATGTAATACCCACTTTCCTTTATTCTTTTCCTTTATTCTTTTCCTTTTTTTTCTTTTCCTTTTTTTCTTTTCCTTTTTATTCTTTTACTTTCATGATGTATAAACTTGACCTGGCTGATATACAAAGATACTTACATTCTTTATCTGCCCAGATCAGACAGGCAGGTCTCTTCGCTAATGTAATTGTTCTAACTTGCTCACCCTGATAGCAATAGAGTAAATTGTCTGGTACATAAAGCTCTCCATTGTCTGACGCAAGTGCACTATATTCCCCCCGATATGCCACTATCGTTGGATCCTGCAAATTTAAGCTCTGATCCACTCTTAATTTTAAAACATATTTGTTATATTCATCTACTGCATAAAAATCTTCATTTTTCTGAACAGCATATAGCCCGGTTGCTCTTGCCAGAGCCGGATTATTCGTTATCCCAGTTATTCCATCGGGTGCTATATAGCAAGTTTCATCCGGAAGCTGTATTACCGTTTTCATATCACCATTATCCCTCCACTGATTTACAGGATAATATAATTGTATCAACGAGGTATCCAAACGCAGCTTAGGCTCTAATTCAAAGAGCGACCCTTCACCCATTACCGGGTTCATACTTAAAACACGAATCCTTCTATCTTTTCTGAAGAATGGATAAAAGCATGCTCCAAAATCCCCCTGAGATCTCTCCCCATATTCTTCTATATCCAATTCCAAGACCTCACCCTTTTTTGCGTATTTCACTGGCTTGTATTCAATGACCAGAAGCAAATTTCCTAAAGTATCACAGGCTAGAGATAATGGTCTGTAGTGAGTCGATAAGAGCAACTCTATCTTATTCGATTTCTGATCCCACCTGTATACTCTTTTTAGTCTGGAATCACAAATATACACATTCCCCTTTTTATCGGAACACATAGCATCAATAGCATCCAGGTTCTCTATAATGGCTTTCGGTTCCCAGGATTTATCCGGCATATGGATAGGAACTTCGGTATCTTCTATCCATAGATTTGCTAACTGCCAGTCTCCTACGGTCTGTTTACTATTGGCATCATAAACAGCCTGAAGAATGGTATATTTCATCTGCGTAAAATTATGAAAGTTCTGAATTTCTATCTTTTTGCAATTCCATGTTCGAATAACTGCTTCATAGGGATTATCAACCCAAATCACGCGAAAAGCATATAAATTAGCAAAGATTAGATTTTCACAGCAGGATAATTCAAAGGGTTGGCAATAGCTGCCCTCAGCTACTTCTTCTTCTGTTTGAATACCATAGAATTCCCAATTAGAGACATGCTTCATCATTATTTCCTGCCTTACATGATGTTCAGAAGATACCTGATACATGACTCCCTTTGTTACTGTATCCGATATATAGATACCGGCTGCAGCATAGGGGCTGGCAGTCCATAGGTTTTTAAAAGTGCCTCCTCCCTGATTGGTAATCCAAAGACTCCAATACTGAGAATCCCATTCATAATCTTCATTATAATCCCAGCTCCTGGTTTTATTATAAGAAGGTAAAAACTCCGTATCTTTATCAATACGGCCATGTCCACCTACAAATTTCACATCATAAAGATAAGAGTCCACACCGGATTGCCACTTAATCGCAACTGCTCTCGGATTTCTTCCGGCACAATCAATTCCAATGCTCTGAATTCTGTTCTTCCCATTTACAGGAGTTTCAAGCATGGCTTTGGGCGCTCCCACTCCAGCAAAATTTTCTGTATTATCGATCAAAATAATCTGTGTTGCGATAGGAAGGAATCCTAATAGCTGTGTGTTTTCCTTTAGAACAATGGTATCCGATATCCTGTATTTTCCCTGTGGAAAATATAGAATATCGGAATCTTCGATTGCTCGTCTGATCGCCTCGGTATCATCTGTAATTCCATCCCCCAGTGCACCATATTTTTTAATATTGGTCCAGTCCTTTTGAAGCGGTAAATCAGGCGTATCTATGACGTAATTATATTTTTTATCAGAGCCATCCTGTAATTCCAAAACTGTTTTTACTTCCATTTCCGCATTCCCATATACTGCCATGGCACCATGAATAAAGGATTTAACAATATACTGATCCGAAGTCCCAGGGTAGTTCTTTTTACTTTCTTTCATATGGACAAATATCGGTACCGCTTCCGCCAGTATATTTCTCACATTATATTGTGTACAGACATTCTTTTCCGAGGCAATTAGTAAACCTATGGAAAGATTGGAAAAATAACAGTCTTTCATAATTACCTTATCCCAGTAACCATCCATAGATTCTACTCCAACAGGAATATGTTCAAATCCTACTCTAACAATTGTCATCCCACTCTGTGTGCATAGGATACCTGATTTTCTTTGTTTTTTAAAGTAGCAGTCCGTCAAAACAAATGGCCATCCCGGTGAACATTTTCCCGTATATATCCCCCAATCTCCACCTGAAAAAGATAGTTGTTCCATTTCATTTCCTACCGAATGAATACCTGCCAGACCATCTCCAATCTCAAAGTGACAAAAGGATACATAGCAGTTCTGAGCAAAATTGGCACGTATCACTACTGCATTGTTATTGCCTGCTTCTATTTCAAAGTCTATATTTGACAAAGCACTATAAAAAGTACCTGGATTCGCATCTTCTGCCTCCTCCTCCGTTTCGGGCATATTTGCAGTAAACCAAAACATATACTTTGAATTTTTTATGCTATGTACTCCATTCGAACAAAATCCCTCCGCATTTTTGAGCAATGTAATCTTAGGCCTTTTTAAACCAAATCCAAATAGTCTTACTCCTCTCGGAATAAAAATTGTCTTATTGATATAATAGTCTCCCTCTTGTAACATAACAATTCCATAACCGTACTTTTGCTTTACATGGTAAAGGGTCTTTTGTAATACATCCGATATCTCAATCTTTCCTGACTCTAATTCCAGTCCGTCCTTTCCTGATACAACGAAAACCTTTTCATCCTCCAAACAACTCTGATAAATGGATCGATATGTAATATTATTTTTCATCTTTCGCCTTTCTGTCTGCGACTTGTTCGCAGACGTAAATTCGAGGGTTGAACGTGGTTTTCTTCCAACCCTACTCTCTCCTTATAATGTTACAGCAGTTTCATTCTTAGTATAGAAAAACAGGAATACAAAAGCCACTTAATCTATGATATGAATTATCATAATAATGACTTTTCCTACAGTAATTATGATAATATAGTTTCTTTCTATTGACCTAGTAATGACCTTCTGTTAGCTTAGACTTTATCTTAATCTTAAAAGGCTAAAATTATTATAATGAACGTGTGAAGAAGAATTTTAGTATACCAAGAATCTTTGAAGCACCGTATCTGACAAAATGGAGGTTATTATGAACCCGTTATTCATCAAACAAATTCTGGAGGCTCTTGCTGTTGGTGACAGTTTCTCAAAATCAACTGAATTCGCATCAAGAGAACAAATTAAAGCCTCCTTTTCTTCCATCGATTCCCTCTTGTTACCTTCTGAATCTCTGGCACATAAAGATATGAACTATGGGCAGGTTACCGATGACACAGAGCAAAATATCTTTCTACTTGAGGATTATTGTAAAAGTGGTACTATCACTTCCGATGTAGCGGCAAACAGTCTGATCCGTTGGTATAAGGAATCCGCAGAGCCCGAAAAATATATTGGTCCCAGCTCTCGAAAAGCCATACTTGCAATCATGGATGGTATGGATATCAGCCTTACAGGAATGACAGGAACCTCCTGCGGCGGAATCATGCGAGCACCAGCTGCTTTTTTATGTAGTACTGATTTAACTTCTCTGCAAAATAATATGATCAGTACATTACTACCTACCCATAACACAAATGCAGCACTGGAAGCAGCTATGGGCTATGGTTATGCCCTTTTTTCCATGACAAAGCATACCACTATAGATGACATCCTACAAGCGGCACTCATGGGTTGCAAAATAGGTCGCAGAATAAAAAGCGAAGAAATGGATCTGGCCTGTCTTCCTTCCTGTCAGGCTCGTCTTCCAGTTCTTCTTCATTATCTACCACAGTTTGATTCTGATGACTCGCTATTAGATTTTTTATTCTACGTTTTTGGAACAACCATATCTTCCTGTGATGTTTTTATAGCTGCCCTTGCCCTGTTTCTTTGGTGCCGCCAGGATGTATATAAAGCAATTCGCATGTCCGCCATGCTTGGTGGCGACACCGATACGATTGGCTGCCTTGCAGCTGTTCTCTGCTGTTGTTATGGGAAGGGACACAATATTCCTGAACAAATTGTTGATACTGTTGTATCTACGAATCATCTTAAGCTTGATGACTTATCCTTACAAATTTATCAGTACAGAAATCAAAACAACACAAGAAAGAAGGACGCATTATGAAACTAAAATATTTAGGTACCGCTGCTGCTGAAGGCTATCCCGGTATATTCTGTAACTGTTACTATTGCCAGGAAGCCAAAAAGCTAGGTGGCAAGAATATACGAACACGTTCCCAATGCATCATCGATGACCACTTGCTCATTGATTTTCCGGCAGATAGCTATTCCCATATGCTACAGCATCATATCGATCTTCCAAATATCCATAGTATACTCATAACACACACTCATCAGGATCATCTATATCTGGAAGATCTTGGCCTTCGCTGCGAGGGCTTCTCCCATCTCATTAACAGCAAACTAACTCTATATGGTAATGATTCCTTAAAATCAAAATTTTGTAAACTTTATAATAATACTCCGACTGATACCCATTTATCAGGAACGCTTGATTGTACTGAACTGACTGAATTTACTCCTGTGCTTATAGAAAATTATCTCATAACCCCTCTATTAGCGAATCATGACGTAAATGAAAAGTGCTATCTATATTTAATTGAAAAAGATAATAAGATTCTGCTTTATGGAAATGATACCGGATGGTTTCCTGAAGCCACATGGCATTATCTTTCCGGTAAAAAAATAGATTGCCTTTCCCTTGATTGTACGCATATGAAATATAAAGAAGGAAGCAATCACATGGGATTTCCAGACATTATACAGCTTATGAAACAACTTGAAGACCTGGATTGTATCAAACCGGATACTCAAAAAGTATTAACTCATTTTTCGCATAATGGACATCTGTTACACGAAGAAATGGAGGCCTTATCCCTTCCCTATGGGATTCAAGTTGCTTATGATGGCCTTGAGGTAGTTTTCTGAGCTACCTCAAGGCATTTTAAATATCACTTTACTACCTGTCTTTTTTGCCAGACTTCGACCTATGGAACGTTAATTATTATCAGCGTAATTATTATTATCTTTATTATCACTTGATATAGGCGCAACCAGTTATATAAACCTTGATTTATGGTCTTACCGCTGTTCCATCAGGGAGACGACTGAACACCCAGCTATGATCCATCTCTTTTTCAGGATACTTGGCGGCTTCTTTCTCATCAAAGCCAACACCAATTCCAGGCCTGTCATTTACATACGCGTATCCATTTTTTACAATAGGACAACCTGGAAATACCAGTTCCTCGGCTTCATTAAAACCAGAAAATTCCTGAATTCCAAAGTTATGGCAGTGCATATCAAGATGCATTTGTACCGCCATTCCGATTGGTGAAAGATCATTTGGCCCATGCCATGCCGTACGTACTCCATAAGCTTCACAAAAGTTAGCAAGTTTTTTTGCTGGAGTCAAGCCCCCTATATCACTTAGGTGGACACGAATAAAATCAATCCACTGATTCTGAATTACCGGCATCCATTCTGCCGGATTTGTAAACAGCTCACCCATTGCAAGCGGAACTGCCGTTTGCTCTCTAAGATATTTATAGTAGTTCACCTGTTCCGGTGATAACGAGTCCTCCAGAAAAAATAACTTAAACTGCTCAAGTTCTTTGGTGAATGCTAATGTATCTGAAAGAGAAAGCCTTTCATGTACATCATGCATTACTTCAAGTTCCCAGCCAAAGTCACTACGTACCCGATCAAATAGCTTAATAACACTATCCATATACATCTTTGGATGGTAATACGCACCACCTGCTGCACCGATCGGTTTCACAATCTGCTGACGTTTTCCTCCAAAGTTTCCTCCATACGTACCCATATGACATCTGATATAACGATAGCCCTCCGCCTGATATTTCCGTATACATTCTTCAACTTCCTCAATACTGCTTCCATCCGCATGTCTGTAGACTGCGATTCCTTCTCTGGCTTTTCCACCTAATAAACTATACAGCGGCATATTCGCTAACTTTCCTTTAATATCCCACAGTGCCTCATCTACGCCTGATATTGCATTATTAAGAATCGGCCCGTTACGCCAATAAGAGCTACCCATCATTGTCTGCCAGCTATCCTCAATATTATGTACCGATTTACCTTTTAGCATTGGGCGAAGATACTCTTCTACCGCTGTAACCACCGCCTTATGCCTCCACGTAAAAGTAGCACAACCGTATCCGAAAAGCTCCGGCTCTGATGTCTCAACCTTTACAACTACAAGGTTAATTCCTCTTGGCGCTGTGACGAAAACTTTTATATCTCGTATTGTTATGTTATCCATACTTTATATCTCCTATTGTCATATTTTTAATGTATTGTGTGATTCTTTTATCCCAGTGAATTTAATAAGTTTATACTTGCCATATATGAATTCTTATCCGGTTAACGCATCATAATGGCTCTGTTATCACCATTCTCAAACACGCTCCTCTCCTAATGTAAATTAGATAAAACCTGTAATGATTGATTCCAGTGTCAATTTCCCGTGCCAATTATTAAAGCTTTATATCATTATCATACACCCGCTCATATGCTATTTCTTTGCATTATTTGGTTGAAAATCACCATTTCTTTATCCATTTTCAAATAATGCAGAAAAAAAGCTAATGCCTATAAAGCATCAGCTTTTTTTATCTTTTTTTTCTTCAAATTATTTATAAATTTCCGATATTGAAGAGGTGAAATCTCCATAATACATTTGAACTGCCGCAAAAATGTATTCATATTGCTATAACCACATTTTTCAGATATAACAAAAACACTATCATTATTACTTTCTAAAAGTTTAGCTGCTTCACATACCCTAACCAAATTGATATATTTATTTAAATGGTATCCACTGTATTTCTTGAACTCTTTACTTATGGTTGAAGGATGTAAAAAGAACTTTTTGCTCAATGAATTAAGATCCAGCTCTTCGGTAAAATGTGCATCAATATATTCCTTAATCTCCAGCATTCTGGTATTTAGGACTTTGATATTCTTGTTATTTCTTCGAAAATGAAAAGCCCTGAATAGCACCACTGCTATCTGCGTGATAATACTTCTTTGCATCTGTGACTGGAAAGGCTTATGACTCTCATCTTCTTGATTTAAATAACATAACATATTTAGTATTTCATTGAAAATATCCCGATCTATATTTTTATAGTAATTGTTAAAATCTTCTGGGGTAGGCGTTACAAAAACCTTGAGTAAGTCATCATCTATAATGATACTCCTGTAATAGACAGATCTGATTGTAAATCCATACCTTAAAAACGGAAGCTGATCTATTCTCCTAAAGTGGTGTTCCATGGGACCAATTACCAAGATATCGTAAGGCTCTATATGATATTTTTTACCTGATATGTAATAATCTGCGGAACCTTCCTCAACAAACAATATTTCACACGTATTGTGGATATGGTGCATTTCATTCTTCTCGTATTCACAGGTACGTGATATATTATATTTGTCTTCGCTAATGGCTCTGAAATGTTCTGGTTCATAATAATCATTAATTTCTATTTGCATACTCAAGCTCCTTTCTAATTCAGCTTATATAGGCAATTGCGAAACAATATAGTTTTTGTAATTGTATACACATCGAATACTATTTCTTCGCTCCAACGCTTCCTTCGGGCTTAGCTTCCGCTTCGAAACAGTATCCGTTGTGTATACAATAGCTTCAGTTAATGAGTTTCGCAATTACCTTTTAGCTTATAGATAATAACCTTATATATCTTACCATCAGCTGCAATTATTGCATACATCTTTCGAAGCTTCCAGTCCAAACTCTTCAAATCCTTGACTATATAATGCATATGCTTCCCTTCCCAGTCCATTTTGTGCGACAGGCGCTGGCCATTACTACAAATAACAACTAAAATAAGAGTAAGTATTAATTTTTCTGTTTTTATATAAAAACCTCTATTCTTATTTATTCTATTTCCAATAATTTTATGAGTTGATATAATTCTTCAGATGTTCCTCAAACAATTCTTTGTTTAATAATATTGGGGTTATGGGTTCGCCATAAAAATCTTCTGTATCTCCAATAACTTTACCTCCAAATTTTATTAACATATTTACAGTTACTTCTCTCGCCTCAATATATAACTCATCTGTATATTGTCTAAAAATCTCCTTTAAAGAATGAATAGCCATTTTTTGACCAATGCCTAATCCTCTCAGTCTTTTCTCAATAGCAAATCTTCCCCATTTCCACTTATCTTTTTCTTTCCATGTTGCAACAACCCCAATAACATCTTCGCCTACTCTTGCACACCACCAGATTGGTTTTAAATTAGCATCAATTACAATTGATTCTGCTGGGATACCCTGCTCATTACCAAATACTTCTGTTGCTAACTTTATTGAATCATCCATATAATTTTCTGAAATTTTTTCAATTAAAATTCTAGAATCATTCTTTCTAAGATTGTTTTTTAACGCAAGAATACGAAATACTCTAAATTCCCTAACAATATTGTCTATATCCTCGCTATCTCCTAAATCTAAAATCTCATTCATAAATATATTTGCTTTATAATCCCCATCATTAATCGTTGTCAAACCTAACGGTAAAAGGCAAATATCCTTCATTCTCTTATCAACTTCGGACTTTTTCAATTCTAAGTAATTTTTTGCTTCCAAATTACTAACTATTCTACTAAGTGAAGCCTTATCAATACCCAGGTTTATCAACAATTCATTAAAAGGAGTCTTTCCGTTTTGCTTAAGATAACTTAATATATGTGCTTGTGCAAGTGTCAAACCTGAATTAAAGCAATTGTGATTTAATAAACCTAATTCTCTCACAATTAATCTTATCTCATTTCTAATCATTTCCTCTTTATTCATACCGCGCCTCCAAATTAATTGATATTATCAACTATATTATCTCGTTCTTATTTTTTTGTCAAGGCGACTTAAAAAATGGGTATGCCAAGGTCATGGATACTGGCTCTACCCCTTTTTCTTTTCCATAAATGAACTCGAGCTTTATTTACAACTTTGAGCGCTTTTAACCTCGAAGTTATAATAATAATAATAATAATAAATAATAATAGTAGTATCCGATCAATATCTGGATTAAATGCAAAATTTTAACTTTTAGAGGCTAGAAAAAACTAATTAAGAGTATTATAATTTATAAGCATTAATATCATAGTAATGCTTATAAATTATATAGGAAAAGGAGTTAAGTAGAATGAGAAATAAAGCAAATATTAACATAAGTACCTTACGGTTTCCTGTGTTAGCCATCGGCCTGCTATTATTCATGTTTATCGGTAGTCTGTTAATGGGTTCAAAAACCTGTTTTGCTGCGCAGTCAGAAAAAGAATTAGAGGAAATTACAACGCTGGAAAAAGATAAGGTCTATGATTACGATTTAAACAATGACGGTAAACCGGAGAAAATACAGTATAAGCTAACTTTAGATGATGAAAAATTTACAGTTACTTTAAAGCTGTATATTAATGATAAGCTGTGTATGACAAGAAAGGATCATGGTTTTTCCTATACCCTTCAGCTTGTTGATTTGGATAAGAGGGATAATTATCTGGATTTATACGGGTATGGAACCATGGAATCAGATTGTATCAGTTATTCCTTCTTTGCACGGTATGATGAAAATAATCAATATCACGCGATAAAATTTAGTCCCAAAGAATTAACAAATAATTTTGTTACAACTCGTTATTCCTTGGGAGCCTTAAACGGAGATGGTAAGTTTGATTTAATTATAGATACTCCTATATTCTCTGAGGCAGTTGGCTGCTATATCTGCTATGTACCATTTCAATTAAAGGATAATGTGATTTCTTGCGTTCCAGCGAAAACCTATGCCTTCAACAAGTCCTCCAAGGAATATCAGTATAAAGCAGCTAAAAGTTTCTCTGTATATACTACAGTCGGTTCAAAGAAGGTGGCTTATACTGTAAAAAAGGGAGCTATGGTTACCTTTAATTCACTGTATGTAACAAAATCAGGAAAAGCTTATTTTAGAATTGTAAATAGTAAGGGAAAGACAGGCTGGATTAAATCAACACAGGAGAATTTATTTGTAGAATATCCAGCTTGGGGTTGATGGATAAAAGTTCAGAAGGAACCACACTGTTAGAAAATAAAACCATGGTATCAGCTCTTGTTGACGGCCTTACCTTCTGTTCACATGTATTAAATATGAATGGGGACTCTTTCCGGCATGAGCACACTCGTGGAATGAGAATGGATGCGGGTAATTAATGCGCAGCTAAAAAGAAGATGTATAAAAAGATGCCGCCTAGACCTAGCGGGGTCTTGGCGGCAGGATATGTTATCAAATCTCTTTTAAATATCACTTTTCTCTTACTCTTTAACTCATCTGGATTCTTTTGACATGCTTCGGTTCATAGCTACTTCATCAAGTTATCTGCGAACTGGTGCTAAGCATTAAGATAATTTACATGTTCCATCGGAACAATATTCATCGGATAACTGTTCAGTCCTATGCTTTTTATCCTTAGTGCTGTGATAATCTTCTTTCCATGCCTGTTGTAATAGCTCTAAAAAAACTTCACTAGGCTGTGCTCCCGAAATAGTATATTTGTTATTCACAATAAAGAATGGGACACCCTGAATGCCGATTTTCGATCCCTCAGCTCTATCAGCTGCAATATTCTCGCTATATTTATCATTTTCTAAAACATCGGAAACTTCATTGGCATCAAGACCTATCCTACTTGTAAGCCTGGCAAGGGTAGCGTGGTCACCAATATCAAGTGAATCCGTGAAGTGAGCTTTCATAATAAGCTCGTTAAACTCCTGCATCTTCCCCTTCTCTTTTGCATAATACGAAAGGCGAAGCGCATCATATGAATTCGTAGGAATCATTGTATCAAATTGATAATCTAGAC
>JAEWMZ010000069.1 GCA_023392995.1 Bacillota bacterium | reverse complement strand
AGAATCTTAATAGCTTTGGCAATGCTAATATTAAAAACAAAGCCAATAAAATGATTAAGGTAAAATTAATTATTATTTTTAGATATAGAATCAATCTGTCATGTCGCATGAGTTTCTCCTTTGACTCCTAGTGAAAAAAGTTTTGTAGACTCCATTATACTGGGACGCTCTTTGAAGGAGTGCCCATATGATATTATGTCTGCTTAGATTCAAATAATCTTCGCAACATATTCTCTGTATATTTAAATAGTATAATACAATCATTCTGATGCATCAATCAAATATTTTCCAGTCAAATATTTTTAATACTCTCTTTTCAATTAGGTATGCTTTCTGCTTGCAACATCACAAATTGTTATTTTACAGTATTTCACATTTTCGTCTGTTCCATTAACTTTCTATAGATTTGATTTCTATTACTAAGTCTTTTAGGGCTTCTATTGTTTGAAATCCAATTATTTAACGTTCTATTATTAAGACGTTCTATTATTTTAACTCCTTACTGTTTCAGCTTTCTATTGTTTTGACTTTCTATTGTTTTGACTGTCTACTGTTTTGATTTTCTACCGTTTTGACTTCCTGCCGCTTCGGCTTTCTATTGTTTTGACTTTTCTAATTTTTCAATAACTAAAATTAATAATTCTAGGTCTCTATACCCTCTATAATGTATTTATAACAGTGAATATGTGATTTAGTAGATACCTATTTTCAGAAATCCTTAATAAATAGATTCTTAATTATGGATACTGCAATAAAATTCTATGCTACTATTATAAGGTTATTATAATTTATTGTTTTCTCTCCATCTCTTAATAACTTCTAACGAAAATCTCTTTTTCTATAGATAACTATTACCATGACCTCATATCATTTTTAATTTTCCGCTACGTCTCTATTCTTTAATAAAGAATGTGACAAAAAATAGTATGGATGAAATAATAACAATCGTCGGTCCCGTTGCAGTTCCCAGATAAAAGGAAAAGATCAGTCCTGTAATTCCTGAAAAAAGAGAAATCATAATAGAGAATAAGTGATATTCCCTCACATTAGAAGACATATTCCGGCTTGCAGCTGCTGGAAGAATTAGAAGAGCATTTATAATTAAAATTCCAACCCATTTTACAGAAGACATTACAATGATTGCAATAATTATACTGAATAAATCTTCTATTAGTGGTGCATTTATCTTTTTACTCCTTGCTAAAGATTCATTCACACTGACCGCGTACAGATGATTAAAGCCAAACGTCCAAAAAATAAGAGTTAATATCAAAATAATAAATAGCATTCCTATTTCCTGAACGCTGATACTTAAGATATCTCCTACCAAAAGGGCTGAATATTTTGCAAATTGCCCCCCTCGCGAAAGAATCACTAAACCAATTGCCATACTCAAAGATGCAAAAACAGAAATTACTGTATCGGTTGAAACAGTTTTTCTACGTTTAATCTTATTTAAGAAAATCGCAAAAACAATTGCAAAAAACAGCATGGATAGATTCGTATTGGTGATTCCAAAGATTGTTCCTATTGCAACTCCAGTTATAGCTGAATGTCCAAGAGCATCTGAAAAAAAGGCCATGCGATTATTTACAATCATTGTTCCCAATATCCCAAACAGTGGTGTAATAATGAGAATAGCCAGTATTGCATTTTTCATAAAGTCATACTCAATCCAGGAAAATGGCAGTAGCATTTCCATTATATTATATATTTTATCCATTTTGGTATCCTCCGTTTATCCGCTTCTTAGCCAAATACTTCATGAAATTCCTCACTGGAGAGAACCTCCTCTGGACTTCCTTCGCGTATTATGGTCTTGTCCAAAAGTATTACATGATCTGCATACCTTCGAACAAATTCAAAGTCATGGGATACGATTATCATTGCTAAATCATAGTTTTCTTTTAACATAGCTATATTTTTATAAAAAAGCTGCATTCCATTATGGTCAATTCCAGATACCGGCTCGTCCAGTAGAAGTAAATTGGGGATCGGTGTAATGGCAATAGATAAAAGAACACGCTGAAGTTCTCCGCCAGATAAATCACCAGCTCTTTTATCAACCAGCTCCTTAGCCTCAAAAATACTTAACTGACGGCAAATATGCTCATATATTTTTTTGCTTTTTCTTAAAAATACCGGTGAAGTGCTAATGTAACTGGCAAAGAGATCATACACACTCATCGGCGTATTTTTTTCAAGATTAATATACTGAGGCACATAACCAATCTTCAGATTTTCGACAGATTGATTTTTAAGATCCATAAATTCAATACTGCCTTCATGCTCTACTTCTCCCAGAATTGCTTTCATTAAAGTGGATTTGCCTGCACCATTCTTCCCGATTACTACGGTGATCTTGCCACAATGAATATGCAGATTAATATTCTCAATCAGGGTTTGATCACCATCACGGACGCTAATATTCTTCATCTGAAGACAATGAAGGCCACAAGCCATATCCTGTCTTCTTGCTGACTGAAGCTTCTTCTCCATTCTTTTTACTTCTCTTTTCATTCTTCTAATGCTTGATGTATTTTACAATACATTCAAGCGCTCCTTCCTCTACTAGACTTAGATGGAATTCTTCCTCTACACAGACTTAAACTGAATTCTTCCTTTACTGGACTTAAACTGGATTCCTCCTCTACCGGACTTAAACTGGATTCCTCCTCTACCGGACTTAAACGGATTCTTCCCTTAGCAGACTTAAACTGAATTCTTGCTTTACCGGACTTAAGCGGAATTCCTCCTCTACAGGATCATTTTAGGTATTGATGAAGATGGATACCGCGAAGTGATTGATTTCTTTATTGGCACGAATGAAAGTGCCTATGTCTGGGAGGAAAATCTCCATACAATCAAAAACCGTGGTGTTGAGCAGGTTCTTCTTTTCGTTATGGATGGTCTGACTG
>JAEWMZ010000040.1 GCA_023392995.1 Bacillota bacterium | reverse complement strand
AGATATCATAATCCTTCTGATGGATCTGGTGACAATGAGCCTTCAGCCAATGGTAATAAGCTTTATCCTTAATCAAGCCATGCTTGATAATCTCAGCCATACCTGAAAGATATTCTTTCTCCGGAAGGGTATTTAAAACACTCAGATTCATATATACAAGACTGGGTTGGTGGAAGGCTCCTACCATATTCTTATAAGCCTTATAATCTACGCCCGTCTTTCCTCCAATACTGGAATCCACCATAGAAAGGAGGGACGTAGGAACCTGAATAAAACGGATTCCCCGAAGATAGGTCGCTGCGGCAAAGCCGGTCAGATCGCCGACAACTCCTCCGCCCAAAGCAATCAATACATCATTTCGATCAAAACCGGCGGCAATTAGCTGCTCGTAGCAGGAATTAACCGTATCCAGATTCTTATTCTGCTCTCCGGCCGGAAAGGTATAGATCTGTATCGCCTTGGCAAAGGGTGCTAAGAGCTGAAACAGCTCATTGGTATAATGCTTTCCTACATTGCTATCAGTAATAATCATGAATTTTCGATCCAGCATCCCAAGTGCTTCAAGCTCCTGGGGAAGTCTTATGAAATCCGGCTCCAGAAGGATATCATAGGCCGGTTTATCTTCGTAGCTTACAGAAAGTTTATTATTCATAAAAAATGCATAACCGCATCATAATCTAAGACGAGGTCATGCCATCCTCCTTATCTATTTTATCTTTCCTGGTAAAATAAAAATTGTTTCTAAAAGATTATTGTCTTATCTGATAAATAAAATATTTAAAAGCTATTATCTTACTGATAAAATAAAAATTTGCTTCTAAAAGCTCTTATCTTATCTGATAAATAAAAATTTGTTTTAAAAGTTATTATCTTTCTAATAAATATAAATTTGTTTTAAAAGCTAATATCTTTCTGATAAATAAAACTTGCTTCTAAAAGCTATTGTTTTATCTGATAAATAAAAAATTTGATTCTAAAAGCTTATTTATCTTTATGATAAATAAATTTATTACTAAAGCTTACAAAGTTGATATAAGACATTGTATTTGTGGTTTGAATAATACTCTATAACCCTTGCGGCATAAATTCCACATTAAAATACTGTTATCTTAAACATATAGTAACACTTTAACAGAGTATCGACCCTTTTTGGTTTGATAAGAGGTTCCCATAAACACGAACTTTCCCATTCCTCGTACAGAAACAATATCCTTCTCCTTTAAAACATGGCTGTTCGATAGAATTAACTTACCGCCCACATATACCTTACCGCCTTCAATCAATCCGGTCAAGCTGCTTCTGGAGGTGTTAAAGGCTACCGATAAAATACTATCTAGCCGTACAGAGGATACAGTACCTGTAATTTCTTTATATCTTGGTGAGTAACTAAAGTCTGTTCGGTCAATCAGCTGTGACCTTATCATGGTATGCTTTACTTTATACAGCTGGTCAGCAATGAATTCACTGATTCCGGAATGGGCAAATAGATAGCCTTCGTTGTCCGCAATCAGAATATCTCCAATTTTACTGCGGTCCAAGCCAAGATTTAAGACTGCTCCTAAAAAATCACGGTGGCTTAAGCTGTCGCTGAACTTTTGATTTACAGGGACGATCTTAATGCAGGAAATCGGATAGGTAATATCCTCTTCCGAAAGCATATCATTACCACAAAAGCAAAGTATTTTCCTCTCGGCCTCCTCAAAACCACCGAAAGTAAAATACTTTATCTTTGGTAATTCATTTTTAAGATTATGCCAGATATTCTGCTCATTCAGATTTAAAAAATCTGAAAAGATACAGATATTTCTGTTATGTGCCATATTGGCTTGTTCAAGAATTCGTTTACGAAAAATCTGTTCGTCTTTATCTAAATGCATCATAATTAAAATCTTGTCTGTAAGGTTGGCGGTTCAAAGCTACTCTGAATTAAATCAGCGTAGTCGCCGGAAATGTCAATGGTATCAGGTGATACAATAAAGATACAATTGGAGATCCGGTGTAGCTTTCCATTAATTGCATAGACAGAGCCGGATATAAAATCCATCGTTCTCTGGGCAAGCTTATCATCAAAGCCTTCCAGATTAATCACAACGGCTCTTCCTGTTAATAGCATATCACAAATTTCTTGAGAATCTTCAAATGTAGTCGGTTTCATGATGCAAACTTCGAGCCCTTTTGCAGTGGTACGAATCGGTACCACTTTATTGGAGGAGGTTCGTTCCATTCTTGTTACCACCTTTTCATTTTTGAAGTCACTTGTCTTTGGTGATGATTGAGCCGCAAGGGATTGTTTCTCCCTGGCTTCCTCATAACGATCTGGCTTTCGCTCTTTTTTCTCGAGACGCTTCGCCCGCTTATCTTCTTTTTCTAATTCTTCTTCTACGTAATCATCATATTCTTCATCATCTTCTGTTAACTTCATGGTACTCAGAAAATTCTTAATAAGATTTGCCATTACTCTATTCTCCTATCTCTTTTTGAGCATTCTCGGAAACTTCTTTAGAGAGCTCTTGTTGCTGTCAGGGCTTTCATTTAAGTTATCTGGATGTAAAGGGAATCCTTTAGATACTATAATCGCGTTCCCCGAAAATGCCTGTCCCAACTCTAACCAGGGTGGCACCCTCTTCAATTGCAACTTCAAAATCTCCTGTCATACCCATAGATAGAACATCAAAATGTTCCAAATAATTATTTAAATCTACTGCTTCATTCAAAATGTTTCCATCAACAATATTATCGATGTTTTTTGATTTTATGTCAACATATAATTGTCGCAATTTCTTGAAATACTCCCTATTTTTCTCGGGATTTTCTACAAATGGTGCCACCGTCATAAGCCCTCTGAGTCGTATATGGGGCAAACGGCTCATTTCTTTTACAAAAGAGAATACCTCTTCCGGAGCTACGCCAAATTTCGTGTCCTCCAGGGCGATGTTAACCTCAATCAGAATATCACTAACCAGGCCTCTCTTCCCTGCCTCTTCATTAATCTGCTCCGCCAAACGCATGGAATCAACGGAGTGAATCAGCTCTGTCTTATCGATAATATACTTCACTTTATTTCTTTGCAAATGACCAATCAAATGCCATTTAACTCCGGAAAACTGCTCATTCAAATCCTCGTATTTCTGTTTCAGCTCCTGAACCTTATTCTCTCCGAAATGTCGCATTCCAAGGGAAAAAGCCTCCTGTAGCATCTCGTTCGGCTTTGTCTTACTAACTGCAATCAAAGTGACTTCAGCCCGATCTCTCCCTGCTTTATCGCAAGCTGCTTGAATTCGCTGTTCTATATTCTGGATATTTTCCTTCATCATAATAATGTATCCTCCTTACGCTGAGATATTTTACTTTTAATAATGCCAAATCACGAAATACAAGCCATATGACTCTCTTAATATATAATCGCCTGATCAATGGCATTTGATCCATCCAGAGCAATCTGATCATATGCAGATAAGCCCTTGGAAGTAGCATCACTAATGATGCAATATTCCTCGTCCTGATATAGTATTTCGACTCTTTTAAATACCGCATAGCCCTGATTCACATTGTATACACCGAGTAGTTTACTAGTTTTGGATACGGTATACTCACTGGAGGAATTCGGCAGCTGAAGAATTGTACCGGCCTCGAATAATGAGGTATCTACATATTCATCGGTTCCATCATCATAATAGGTATCCGCTTTCACAAAAGGATATGAGATGTCTCCGTTTTTCGAATATAATTTCTTAATCACACCTCTATCCTGGCTGTCGGCTCCTAAGCAGAAATAATTCTTGGGTATTAAATAGAAATCCTTTTCAACCAGGGAACTAACAGGGATTTTTAAACCATTTACAGAATTAAAGTCAAGCTCTACCTCTAGAAATCTGTCTTCAAGATAATTGGTCATATACTTGTCCATGGTCAAAACTGCATAATAAGAAGAACCCTTCGTAAGAAAAGTTACATCGGCGGTCATCTTAAATTCATCCTCAAGGATAGTAAAATTCATCTTTTTTGACTCACTGACAGAAGTATACTGGCTTTTCGTCAAAGGAAGCACCAGCTTCCAGGTATCCGAGGTAATCAGCTTATATACAGGACTATTCTTTGTCATCATCTCCGTTGTTCGAAGGCTTGTCCTATGATATTTCTCGGTGTCAAAGGAATCCTCCGTGACTGACTCCGGAGTAACTGACTCATAGGTATCCATATAATAGGATACAATTCCGCTTTCCGAACTGGATACCATATTTAAAGAGACCGCAGCACCTGAATTATCCTTCAGTGTACGACCCTCTTTCATTACGGTACTATTGAGTAAATCCAAAGCTGTACTTTGAGAATTCTCTTTAAAGTTGTACACTGTAGAAAAGTCAGAATCAGAGTACTTATCCTGAAAGGTTCGAATATCATGCCTGATCTCTGCATTATCCCGCTCTGTGATCTTCACCTTCACCTCATTACTTTCAAGAACACTGTAAATCTGTCCGCTTGGATCAACGGAGTATACCGAGTTATTCTTTGCAACTTTAGAGCCTTCTCTCTGAAAATAAGATACGTACCCTGCTGATTTGGAGTAAACCAGTTTTTCTTCCCGTAATATAATACCCGTAATTTTATTATCAACCGCAGTTGTTCCTTCGTGTACTTCATAAATAGATAACTGCTCTTTTGTAAAATAGATGTATACATTAATTGCTATGTATAAAAATAAGATTAAAAAAACGATAATACCGATATTAATACCCCTGCGTTTTTTAAACTTTACAACCTTATTTTGATTGCTCACGCGTTCGCCTCCTGTCTCGATATTCCTTCTTATTATACTTACTTTCAAAGTATTTTGAAACCTTTTTTTTCATTTCTTCACAGAATTTAGTACTAGTCATTCTATAAAAATAGAAGAATATAACATAAAAAGCCAACTCTTTCAAGGTGACAATGCATAATCACCAAAATAATGGGCATGATAAAAGAAGAGCAATATCTCTTTTCATTTTTTTCTTTTTTGAAAAGAGGATAAAGTAAGTTTAGTTATATATTTTGAACGAAACGCAATGCCAAGAAGGAGGTTTCTTATGAAAACATTAGACTATATTGCTTTAATATTAGTCGTAATCGGAGCCGTAAACTGGGGCTTAATCGGTTTCTTTAATTTTGATCTTGTGAGAGCGATTTTTGGAGATATGACCTTGGTTTCCCGGATCATCTATTCCGTAGTCGGAATTGCAGGTCTATATGCATTAAGCTATTTTGGCCGCTTAAGAAATGATTAATAAAATGTAATACGACCAAAAAGGAGCGCCTTCTATGGCGCTCCTTTTACATTTAGAATGTGCGCCCCATTAGGGCGCACATTCTAAATTCGTCAAACTATAGTTCTATTCATAAAGGTATCCATCACAAAGATACAACAACATTCTTTTTTATATTGTCCGGAAGATCACAAAAGTTCTTGGAAATACTTAATATTAGATCAACATTAAACCGATCAGAAATCTTCTCTAACTTGGAATAAACCGACTCAAAATTATTGTCATCAACATACGCTATTTTAAGGAAACTATCTAGAAAAACCGCCTGCAAATCATGATCACCAGAAATAATACCACTAATAAAACCGATAAACTCACTTTCATTCTCAATGAAGTAATCCCGTACGTTCTCTAATCGTATCTTATTACTCAGCTCGTACATGTGCTTGTTGCTTTTGTCAAGATAAACAATGCTTCCCTTTGCAGCTCTCACTTCAGTGTTGGCTTTGTCGATAAGGATTTTTGTTTTTCCCTTACCTTTCTCACCTGAAATTATCTGTATCATTGTAATCTCCTCCTTATGATGGACGCAACATAAGTTGTGCGGTGCCAGATATTTAATTTTTTGAAAAATTTGTGTAAAAACTATGTTTATAAGACTATTATAGTACAACTATAACTGAAAAACAACTAAAAAATTCTCTACATTGCGAATTTCATAGTTGTTTTTTTATCATTTTATTTCTTTATTCTATCAATTGTTTTTACTAATAATTTTTTTACACAATTCAATCTAAAATAGTTGATACAATTAAGAGAGTTTAACTAAAATAAGTTTGCGTATAGGACATTCAATTTTAAGACAATATTAGACATTCAGTATTAAACTCAGTATTAAACACGCAGAATTAAACACTCAGTTTTAAAC
>JAEWMZ010000439.1 GCA_023392995.1 Bacillota bacterium | reverse complement strand
CTGAGGTTTGTCCTGATATAAAGGGCATGCTGGCAATTATTACAATAATACTGATTAACGCGATCCAGGAAGTGAACGGAAAACCAGGCATCTGGCATTTCCCTTCCGGCGGACAGCCATTGCATTTGCGAAAGCGAATATGGGTTGCCATAATTGCTCCATAGGTTAATAAGGTTGCAAATCCACCGGAGCTTATCAAAAATAAATAAACACTGGGAAAGAACTGTCCCGCTCCCAAGCCTATTAGCATCGATATACCGGAAAAAATGATTCCCCGATAAGGTACATCTGTGGATTCTTTTAACCATTTCGGCGCGTGATCTTCCTCTGCCAGAGAGCGAATCATTCTTCCCAAGCCAAACATAGAGGCCAGCATGGTCGAAAGTATGGCTGTAACCAGAATAAAGTTAATGGCTATCCCTGCCCAGGACATTCCCCAGCGCGTAAGTGCTGCAACCATTGGGCTGACATCCTGCGCTAAGGTTCCTGTCGGAATCAATGGTAACAAGGTAATAGCGGAAAGCACATATAGTCCAACCAGGCTGATTACAGTATAAAGAATTGCTCTAGGTATTGTTCTATGAGGATCCTTTGCCTCTGAGGACGCCAATCCAATAATCTCAAAGCCTGCATAGGCAAAAACTACAATAAGCATACTACCTGCAATGCTTCGAATACCTCCTGGCAATAACGGTTCTCTTGCCAGCTCACCAGCTCCGATTGCATTTACTCCTCGAACAGCTCCTACAATTAGCATGACCGCCAAAACAATAAAGGCAATTACAGCAAATACCTTAACGATTGCTAGACTTGACTCCAATTTACTTAATTTACTGGCACCTAAGAGATTAAGTAACGTTGTGACTATAATGATTACACTTCCCAGAATTGGTACGGATACCTCCGGAAACCATTCTTTTATTAGTATTGAAGCAGCGATCGCTTCACTTGACATAGCTAGAACCATACCAGTCCAATATACCCACCCAATTACAAAACCTGCTCCAGGTCCAAATACATTTGCCGTAAAGGTATAAAAGGAACCTGAATCCGGGTTAGCAACCGTCATTTCAGATAATGCATAAAGGATAAAATAAATCAATATACCACCTAAGATGTAGGATACTACAATTGCCGGTCCGGCTGCCTTAATCGCAACTGCAGACCCGAGAAAAAAAGAGCCTCCAATTACAGATCCAAGGGCCATCATCGTCAATTGCCAGGCAGATAAACCTTTTTCATGCTGTTTCATCCACATTTCCTCCAAAAAAATTAATAATCTTATTTATGATAATTAGGTTGCTTTGCATAAACATTATTTATCCTTATTATGTCTAGATTCTGAAATAACATTCATATATGAGATGAGCTGAGTTAATACAAGATAAGTTCATGAATTACAGATTTTAAAGAATAAAAAGTATAATAAAAAACAGTCTCATCAGGAGCCTAATTTTACTCTGATGAAACTGCAACAATTTAAATTAATTTTAAACTATGTATTACTTATTTTCAATCTGCCAATCGATTGGTTCCATTTCATTCTTCTTTAAAAATTCATTTGCTTTGCTGAAATGCTGGCAGCCGAAAAAACCACGGTAAGCTGATAATGGACTCGGATGTGGTGCTTCCAGAATAAGATGCTTTGGATTATTCAACATTGCTTTCTTTTGCTGAGCTGGCCTTCCCCATAGCAGGAATACGATAGGACGGTCTTGAGCATTCACCGCTTGAATCACAGCATCCGTAAAACGCTCCCACCCTTTTCCTTGATGTGAGTTTGCCTGATGCGCCCGAACTGTCAGTACGGTATTGAGTAATAATACTCCCTGCTTAGCCCATTTCTCCAAATAGCCGTTATTCGGTATATAGCAGCCCAGGTCATTTTGCAATTCTTGATAAATATTAACCAGGGAGGGCGGTATGTCCACGTCCTGTTTTACTGAAAAGCATAGCCCGTGAGCTTGGCCTTCATTATGATACGGGTCTTGGCCTAATACAACTACTTTTACCTGACTCAGTGGAGTAAAATGAAATGCGTTAAAAATATCATCTGCCTGCGGATAGACAGTGTAATTCGAATATTCTGATTTGATAAATTGATATAGCTGCGAATAGTACGGTGTCTTAAATTCCTTTCCTACTGCCTCCAACCAATCATTATTAATTGCTCCCAAAACGCTTCCTCTTCTCTTGATTATAATCTGACACTAATTCCTTTCTCTTGCAGATAATGCTTGAGATCTAGAATTTCCATTTCTTTATAATGGAATAAGGATGCTGCAAGAGCTGCATCTGCCTTACCTTCTGTCAAAGCATCATAAAAATGCTCCATATTACCTGCTCCGCCCGAAGCAATGACAGGTACCGGCACATTTTCAGATATGGTTCTGGTTAATTCCAGATCATAACCATCCTTTGTTCCGTCACAGTCCATACTGGTTAGTAGAATTTCTCCTGCACCAAGCTCGCAGGCCTTCATTGCCCATTCAACCGCATCGATACCCATATCAATTCGTCCGCCGTTTTTATAAATATTCCAGCCCGAGCCATCCGGTCTTCGTTTTGCATCAATAGCAAGAACTACACATTGACTTCCAAATTTGTCTGCCGCCTCACTGATCAACGTTGGATTTAAAATCGCAGCTGTATTGACTGCAATCTTATCTGCACCCTCTCGGAGAATCATTTTAAAATCCTCTACGGTACGAATGCCGCCCCCAACGGTAAATGGTATAAATACAGTTTCAGCCACACGACGTACCATATCAATCTTAATGGTTCTCGCATCCGAAGAAGCCGTAATGTCCAGAAATACTAATTCATCCGCTCCTGCTTTATCATAGGCAGCCCCTACTTCCACCGGGTCACCTGCATCTCTCAAATTGACGAAATTAATTCCTTTTACTACTCTGCCGTTATGAACATCCAAACACGGAATAATTCTTTTTGTATACATGCCATCTCTCCAATCACTCGAACAATGAAAATCGTTTCACTTCTGCTTTTCTTTATAATTCTGCAAAATTCTTTAAAATTGCAAGTCCTACATCTCCGCTCTTCTCGGGATGAAATTGACAGGCATATATATTATCCTTTTCTACAGAAGCATGAATTAACGTGCTATAAAAAGTTGTCGCCGCCACATCGGATTCATTTTCGGCTTTCAAATAATAGGAGTGTACGAAATAAACATAGGATTGATCTGGAATACCCTTGAATAACTTGGATTCCGGACGGATCGTTAAAGAATTCCATCCCATATGAGGTATCTTTAGCCCCTCACAATCAGGAATCCGAAGGATGTCTCCCTTTAATATAGACAACCCCATTGCACCAACACATTCATCGCTACGTTCAAACAGAAGCTGAAGCCCCAAACATATTCCAAGCAAGGGTGTACCTTTTGCCGCTATTTCCCTGATAATATCAACTAACTGATAATGCTGCAACTTCTCCATAGCATCGCCAAAATTACCCACTCCGGGTAAAATCACTTTATCAGCCTCTAGCAGCTTCTCTTTGTCTCTGGTTACGATTGCTTTCTCTCCCAAATAAGCAAGTGCCTTCTCCACACTCTTTAAATTACCAGCATCATAATCAATAATCGCAATCATCTATATACCCATGCCTTTCCTTTATTGAATAAGCTTAATTCACATCTGTCCAAGTAAGGTGAGGGATTTCAAA
>JAEWMZ010000473.1 GCA_023392995.1 Bacillota bacterium | reverse complement strand
GCCTGAAGGTTGAACATATCCTTTCCTTCCTTGCTGATCCACTTCATTAAAAGCTGATCAAGGATGGTAACAATACGAAGTCTCACATCCTCTACCAGATAAGAATCCTTTACTCCTGCAATTTTATCGATTAATTTTACATAGTCAGACACTTTGAAGGTAAAGGTACCATTTGCCCGAATTGGCATACCACCCGGCAGCTGAGAGGTAGGGATATTGATTGCATTCTGAGTTCCCCATTTTACAATGAACTCTTTCGTGTTAATGAACAGTACCTCAGCCCGCATACCGCTGTTAAAGCCGAATTTGAAGCCAGACAGGGTGGAGAGGAAGGGGATGATCTGAGATTCAATATCATAATCGCCCTCATCCTTAAAGATCCCTTCGATTTTACCGTTAAACAGGAATACGGCATCCTGTCCTGGACGGATAATTAAACGGCTGCCCTTCTTAATCTCATCATTATGCCATTTATAAAAAATCATATCCTCGCGAAATTCCTGCCATTCTACAACGTTGGCAAACTGCTTTGAAAATAAACCCATTTTAAAATCCTCCTTCAAATTGATATATGTTAGGCAGTTGCGAAACAATATATTTACTGTAATTGTATACGCAACATATACTATTTCTTCGCTTCAATGCTACCTTTTGGCTTAGCTTCCGCTTCGAAACAGTATACGTTGTGTATACAACAGCTTGAGCTTCTGAGTTTCGCAATTACCTATTGATATTTGTAATTATGACAATAGCGACGGGTAAATATAAAACAACCCTATCTTCAAAATTTTAGAAGCTTCCACCGCCGGAGCTGTGAGACCTGCCGCCGCCGGAGGTACCGCCTCGGAAGCCGCCTGAATTAAAGCCGCCACCACCATTATTGTTATTATTCTGGGGCTTTCTTACCCGGGTTACAGTAGTCTGGAGATAGTCATCCCGGCGGCCAATTAAACCAGAGTGGCTTTGATCGATATAGTTTCCTGCACCAGCCGTCATTTTACCACCGGAATGATAGGCCATAACAGCGACAGCCACAACTGCGATAATAGCGGAAATGAACAGTTGCACCCAGAGGTTACTGAGGATATTCACTGCTTCATTACCGGAGGAATTATAATTATCAGGCCAGGTTTCATCATAATTAGGCGCATTCGGGTCGCTCGACTGAGGCGTTCCGGCGCTGTAATCATGATCCGTATTAAGCTCGGAATCATCCTTCATATATGCGGCGGAGCGTTCGATGTAGGTTAGAAAAGCATCGTAGTAATTGCCCTCCGATAGATTAGGTGTAATCTCTTGAATGATTGCATTAATCCGTTTGGAGTGAATGTAGGTTTCAGCGGTGCCATAACCTTCCATAAATACTTTGCGGTTATACATATCCACAAGCAGGTATACACGGTCACCTGCGGGTAATTGATCTTCGAAGTTTTCAATATAATCCTCTGCGTAGGGGGCTGAAGAATCATTATGAGTTAATATCATAATTTCAACTCCCCCTGCCTCTCCATAACTAATACACTTAGCTTCCAGATCGGCTGCTTCATCTGTGGATAAAAGACCTGCTTTATCATAAACATGTTGATAACCATCGGAAGCTTTGGCAGCCTGAATCCTGGAAGCTGGGAGGCTGAGAAAGAGTAAGAGCACCAGCAGTGAAAGCCAGGAGATAGAATGGCGTATTTTTTTACTATTCATTTAGAAGCCACCTCCTAATATCAGAGTAAGAATTCTCATAATAAGAAAGCTGCCAGCGGTAATCCCTGCAAACCAGGCAAGCATTCTTTGCTTACTTAACGGAGGTTTTCCTACAATCTTACCGGTCTGACCGTTCATTGCAAAATTATGTTCCGCTTTACGGTAATCATAACACACCATCCAGATGGGAAGTAAGGTATAATCAGCCCGTTCCTTTCGAATATTGATATCCTCACGGTTGATGTTAACGGTATGATATCCGCTGATCGTAGAACGAAGATAATTATGAACATACCCTCCCACTCGATCCTTCATCCGTGGCAGCATCTGCTCATCGGTGAAATCATATTTTTCGGCAATATAACCTGCAAGATAGGGCGTATTGAAGTCCTTTAGATTATTATATTGAAAGGGTTCCAGCTTATCCATCATAGTATCCTCCATTTTCTTGGAGGCATCGCAGGGAATACGGTCATAGTTAAGGTCGACCTTCCGGTAGACATGATACCACTTCGTCTCGGTATAGATCCAATCACCCATGGTGTAGGTGCGTACTCTGGTACAGGTGGCCTCCACTTCACCGCGGCCATTCATATCGTATAACCAAAAGGGTACATACAGGCCGGTGATATTCTTAATACGATCGGCGGTCATAAAGTCTCTTGGAGTCAGAAGTCCTTTACGGCACCATTTTTTAAAGGCTTCCTGTGCCTGTTCCTTACTGATAGTAAAAGGAATCACCTTGGCAGGTGCCAGGCTGCCTTCAAGACGATCTCCCAGAACAACGCCCGCACCGCAGAAACTGCAGGTAGTGGCGGTGGTCTGAGCATCCGTAATCAGCACGGCGCCGCAGTTATTACAGTGATACTCAGCTGCTTCATTCTCCCCAAAGGTAGAATGATAACTGGGCGCATCCTCCTGGGAAGGGTTTTTATATTCGTATTCAAAGGCAGAGTCAGCAGCCTTTTTATCCTCCTCGTCCATCTCATAGGAAGCATCGCCTTGGTGAGAATGGGCATTTCCAGCCATTTGCTCAATGTTATCGGTGCGGCCGCAGCTGCCGCAGCGCAGCAGACCGGTCTGGCTGTCAAATGCCATATCAGCCCCGCAATTCGGGCATTTATAATGTATTACATTGGACATAGAATCCTCCTTACGCACGTAAACCGGAGAAGCAGGGTAAGCCTTTTTCTCCGGTTCATGACAGCTGGTTTTATAATGTACTTATAAATAATTCCTGCTTAGAGTATCTATAAAAACTCCTTGTACCGTTCTAAATGCCTCGCTCTGCGGTATCCTGCATCGCAATTTTAGGAACGTAGTTAGCTTAAACTATTTATGAAATCATTATACTGTACCCGCACGTGATTTTCTTATTCATTGATTACTTTCCCATGCTGGCTTTGAGTGCCGCCAGTTCATCCTCAACATTAGAATCCTGTGCATATTTTTTTGTCAAGTCTTCGATTGACTGCTCTTTCGAGGAAGAGTTTAATTCAGCCATGGCATTCGCTTTATCAAGAGCTTTATCAGCCATTTCTTCGTATCGTTTAAAGCTTGCGATGGAATCGTTGGCACTGCCGACGGAGGAACTCATTTTGTTGATTCTCTCCTGGGTTTTGGCAACCGCCAGTTTACCCTTGATCATATCCTTACGTGCTTCTAATTCACCAATATCATTTACTAATTTATCATGCATTTCTCTCATATGAGTGGCATTGGCATGAGCTAAATCATAGGCCTCCTGAAGTCCGGGAAGCTTTGAAGAGAGGGAAGCTTTTTGCTCCAGGAATTTTCTTGCATCGGTATCATTGTTTGCTTCCAGAGCCTTTACCGCGTAGGATTGCATTTTGGCGATTTCCTCGTTGCAATCCTCCAATACTCTTTTCGCGCGCTGTTCCTCTGCCATAATTGCTGCAGTCTCTGATTTTACCTTACCCAAATCGGAATTGAGATTACGAAGGCATTGGTCAATCATTTTCTCAGGATCTTCTGCTTTGTCTAACAGTGCGTTGATGTTGCTGGACATGATGTCTTTAAATCTTGTTAAAATACCCATAGTTCCTCCATTCTACCGTTGATACGGTAATTAAAATTTATTTATTGTTTCTCTGCGTCGTGTACATACTATATTGTGCCTAATCGAAAACACACTCACTGACATCGACCGCATGGTCGTGATGTGCAGGTTGAGAAAAGCTCTGCATTTCTCACTGACTGACATTCAACCGCAAGGTTGCCGGGTGCAGGATGATAAATGCTCTGCATTTCTCACTTTATATCATGTGTATTCATATTTTAGCGACTCATTACAGTTACAAGTTTAAACGTTATTACAGGTAAGGTCAAGTTAAAATCTGTTAAGAAAACGGTGATAGAAGGTTAAGAGGAGGCGGAGCAGGTGGAAAACTTGGCATTGTAATTCACTATAGCCTGCTTTATAATAGGAGAGAAATATTTCACAAGAAAGCGAGAGAATTATGTGGATTGCAAGTGATTGGAAAGACTACGAAGTGATTGATACCTCAAGCGGCGAGAAGCTGGAGCGCTGGGGAGAATATATATTGGTACGCCCAGATCCTCAGGTAATCTGGAATACTGCAAAAGACAAGAAGGGCTGGAAAAAGCCAAATGCACATTATCACCGAAGCTCCAAGGGGGGCGGCGAATGGGAGTTCTTTGATCTGCCCAAGCAGTGGGACATCAACTACAAAGGGTTAACCTTTCATCTTCAGCCCTTTAGCTTTAAGCATACCGGGCTGTTTCCGGAGCAGGCGGTTAACTGGGACTGGTTCTCAGAGAAGATTAAGAGCGTTAAGGACAGGCAGGTAAAGGTGCTCAATCTATTTGCATATACCGGCGGTGCGACTCTGGCGGCAGCAAAGGCAGGAGCGGCAGTCACCCATGTGGATGCCTCGAAGGGTATGGTGACCTGGGCAAAAGAGAATGCTGCGGCCTCAGGACTGGCGGAAGCGCCAATCCGATATATCGTAGATGACTGCGTAAAGTTTGTAGAGCGCGAGATCAGAAGGGGAAATAAATATGATGCGATCATCATGGATCCGCCCTCCTATGGAAGAGGACCTAAGGGCGAGACCTGGAAGATCGAGGACAGCATCCATCCCTTTATCCAATTATGTACTCAGGCATTATCGGACGAGCCCTTGTTCTTTCTGCTTAATTCGTATACCACAGGATTGCAGGCTGGAGTTTTAACCTATATGCTGTCGGAGGAAATCGGAAAGAAATTCGGAGGCAAGGTTAGTGCGGATGAGATAGGACTTCCGGTCTCGGGAAATGGGCTGGTGCTGCCGTGTGGAGCCTCGGGACGCTGGGAACGATAAACTTAAAATAATAAAAGTGTAGTTAGGATTTTCTACTTGTATGAAAAATCCATCGATTCTTGATAGTGTGAGTATAATTTTTTGCTCATGATATAATTGAATATTGATAGAATATTGATAGAATAGGAAATGCTTGATGAAGCTGAATAAAATTATGGTATAGCACATACCGGATTTTATTCAGCTTTTTATAATTTAATCCATTTATACATCACAATATACACTACTTTACAGAAATATATACCTTGACAGGTGAGGTATATAAAACTATAATATATAAAAAAAGGAGGTTGCAGCATGTCAATTACATCCGATGTTATACGCGGACATACCGAACCAATTATACTGGCGCACCTCTTGGAGGGTGACAGCTACGGTTATCAGATCAATAAGGAAATCATGGAGAAAACCAATAACTTGTATGAATTGAAGGAAGCAACCTTATATACTGCCTTTCGCCGGTTGGAACAGGCGCAGCTAATTACTTCCTATTGGGGTGATCAAGAGGTGGGAGCACGAAGAAGGTATTATTCAATCACAAGTAAAGGTCGTGAGGTTTATCAGGAATATAAAAAAGACTGGGAGAATACGAAGGCAATTCTTGATACTTTAATAAAATAGGAGGGGATTTAGGATGGACGAAAAAATGAAAACTCATATTGAGAAGCTTTTCGAGAATGCTCCCAAGACCAGAAAAGCTTTTGAACTGAAAGAAGAATTATTAGCCAACTCGGAGGAGCGTTATCAGGATCTGCTAACTAATGGTGTAAAACCCGAGGATGCCTTTAAAAATGTGGTGAGTTCGATTGGTAATGTATCAGAGCTATTTCTGGGGTTGGAAGAAATAAGCCCGGAAGGAAGAGCGGAGCAAGAGTCGAGAACTAGAAAAATTGCGGTGGTAAAGACCGCCGCAGTCGGACTTTATATTTTAAGTGTTATTGTATTCATTGCATTAGCGCTGGTGGACGGCTTTATCTACAGTAATGTTGATATTACTTCTTTGGGTCTGATTCTGATGCTATTATTGGCAATGATAGCGACCTGTATGCTTGTTTACATAAGCAGTATGTATCCAAAATACCGTCGCTCGGAAGATACCGTTGTGGAAGAATTTAAGGAATGGAAGAGCAGTACCGTGAAAACTAATTCAGTGAAAAGTGCGACCATCTGTGTTGTCTGGACCTTCACAATTCTCGTATATTTTGTAGTAAGCTTCGCAACCTATGCCTGGTATGCGAGCTGGATTATATTTCTGGCAGGAGCTTGTGTTCATGCAATACTGGAGCTTGTGTTCCGCTTAAAGGAGTTGAAGCAATGAGAAAACTAATTATAATATTGATTTCTGCTTTTGCCATCATTACGGTTGGATTAATCGTTTTGCTGGTGGTAGTCATAGGGTACGGTGGTTTTCCTGCCAACAATTCTTCCTCCGGCTTTTCTGACCTAAAGCTTGTGAATACGCAAAACACCAGTCTCGAGGATGTTGAAGCAATCGACATTGACTATCATTCCGAGGATGTTGAATTCTTTACCAGCGATACAGAAGAACTGGTTTTAAAGGAGTATATGAACTATTCCCCAGAGGAGGATGAGTTTACAAAGATTACAAAAAGCGGACGTACGTTAAATCTGAAAGGCAGAGCGGATCGCTTTAATAATGGGAACTTTGGCATAAATCGATACCGCAGGATGGAAATCTATCTCCCTGCTGGTTACAATGGTGCATTATCGATAAGTACCTCCAGCGGAGTTATTGAAACGGATTTAGTTCTTATCCTTAAGGAATTTGAGGCCTCCTGCTCCAGTGGGGATATAAAGATGAATGAAGTAACTGCTGAAACGATCGATGCTTCAAGCTCCAGTGGGTGCATCACCTTTCATAAAGCAGAAGGAGATAGAGATTTTTCGTCGAGCAGCGGTGACATTGAAATCCATGCAGGTGTCGGAGATACACAAGTATCCTCGACCTCAGGCAGTATTACTGTGGAAAATTCTGTTGGTTTGCTCGAAGCAGAAGCGTCCAGTGGCGATATCGTCATCGAGAAGTCCTCTGGAAAGAAGAATATAAAAACAACCTCCGGTGAAATTGAAATAACTGATTCCGACGGATTTACTAAAGCAGAGGCATCCAGCGGAGATATTCAAATTACTGAGCTTGCAGGAGCTGGTGATTTTAATTCAACCTCCGGTGAAGTAACGGTTATATTTGCGAAGGATGCTTCTTTGATCAATGAAAATATCAAGATAAAATCCTCCAGCGGTGATGTTGCTCTGACGATACCCGAAGAGCTTCAGTTTAGCTTTCAGGCGAATACCTCCAGCGGAGAGATCAGAACTTATTTTAATAATCGGCTTGATTTTGATAGGGATGAAAGAGAAGCTTCCGGTAGTATTGGTAATAGTCCTGTAATCAATCTTGGTATATCAACCACCAGCGGCAGCATTGAAGTGAATAGCAGATAGCATTGAAGTAAGTAGAAGATGGCTTTGAAGTAAGTAGAAGATAGCATCCATATAAATATAAGGTAGATTTCAGGGTTGTTGTAAATAATCGAGACAATTATTAAGTTATAACATGTCCCCTGGTCAGGCTGATAGATACAGTCTGTCCAAGGGGACATATATTATTTATATAGAAGAAGTTATTCTTCCAACCTCTCTTATAAAGATAAAAATGCTCAGCCATCAGCTATTATATCGCATAGAGTTTATCTGTGTATAGAGAGTGTGAAATGTAGAACATTTCACATCCGGCATTGAGCGACCATACGGACGAATGGCCGTTAGTGTGAAATGTAGAACATTTCAACATCCGGCTTTGAGCGACCTAAAGATCGAATGTCTGTTAGTGTGTATAAGATACATATGTTATGGTAATAATAACCACAGATTTGTCTGGAAAACCTGGAAGAATTTACTGGAATTACAAAAAAGTATAATAAATACGAATCACCGTGAAAAATCTAAAAAAAGTACTTGCAAATATATTTGCGGTATTGTATAATATCTCATGTTGTGACATTGATAGCGTTGAAGCGTGAGGTTGCTGCCAAGCCTGGCAGGTTTTCCGTGGAGCGAAGGTCAAGTTATGAAACTGGCGACAAGTCACTGTACCATATAGATTCTGCCTTAGGCAGATAAACGTGTGAAGAATATCATGCATCATAGCGTTTGCGAATCAGCAATGATTTGTTAGTTAAAATCCGGTTTCGCCGGGTTATTCGTATGAAAGATGAAGATACACACGGATGAGTGTACAGTCACCACTTGTCGTACTGAAATTAAGTGCGAAAAGGAGGCGGCTTTTTTTATGGCAAGTCAAGTAATGAGAATCACATTAAAGGCGTATG
>JAEWMZ010000437.1 GCA_023392995.1 Bacillota bacterium | reverse complement strand
TCTCCTGCTTTTGCTATCTCGATACTTTTTTCAATGGCTGGTATGTAGTTCTGCTCCATGAAGCTTGTGGCATATTCCAGTATTTCTACGGAGTCAGGGTTGGTAACCAGTTCACTATATACCTCGGCATGCTTTTGAAACGTTTGATATTCTTTTGCAACGGAGCTGCTTATTTTATCTAATTCATTGGTATTACCTGCATTGATGATCGCCCCTCTGGAATCCACTCTGATCTGATAAGCACTTTCAATTAAGGATACCAGATCATCGACAGGTAACATTTGATTCTGATACAGATAAGTATCCATCCGGCTAATCCGAAGCATTCCAAAAATCCCGATTGCCCCCGTTAAGAGTATTAAAAATACCATTGCCATAAACCCCGTTAGCAGCTTTCGTTTAATGCTAAAATCCTTAAACCTTTTCATTCTCTCAAACCTCCATAATAATTTTATCTTTTGTTATTCGTTCCCTTACCAGCTAATCCGTCTTTATTTTTTCTGCTATTTGTATATGTGTGATCGTTGAATAAAGCATAATTATTATGAGAAAATAAAAACTAAAGACAAATTCAATGGATTCGCAGTATACTGGATACTGCGTTTTTTTTGAATTTTGGTTCAAAGTATTGATTTAAGGTTTTAGTATAATGTTAGATTTTTATTTATCGTTTTAATATGTTTTCTTGTCTTAAACTTAGGTTATTAAGCTTTTGTTTTAAGCTTTTTGTTTTTTTATCCTATAATATTTTAAGTTTGATTTTATGCCTTTTGACAAGCTCTCGCATGCATATCATTGAATTTTTCCATTGCAATTTTTTTCTGTTCGATGAGAGAATGCGTATAGATATTAAGAGTAATCGTAATGCTGGAATGACCCAGGATTTCACTGAGTGTCTTGATGTCTACACCCAGCTCTAAGGCTCTGGTGGCAAAGGTATGCCGGATTGCATGGAATTTTCTGTCTTGTATTCCGGCTTTCACTAAAATCCGTTTAAATATTTTCTGATAAACACGTGGGTCAAGAGGCGTACTCTTCCCTGATAAAATATAATTCTCCTGATTGTCAATATCGTTACAGCTCTCCTTTGCAAGCTTTATCAGGAACTCCGGTAAGGGTATTTTACGCAGGGATTTCCGGCTTTTTGTAGAGCCGATCTGGAGCTTGGTTTTACTTCCCTCTGCTTCAAAATTCTTAACCCGGGATACCGTTCTGCTGATAATCATAACACCTGCCTCCAAATCGATATCACGCCAGCGCAGTGCACAAAGTTCCCCAATACGGATGCCTGTATAAAAACACAGGATTATTCCCAGTGCTCGCTTATCCTTCGAAAACATTACCTCGTTTTCAATTAGTCTCTGCTCCTTCATAGAAAAAACAGATACTTCTTCGTACCCCTTTCTAGGAAATATGATTAGATCTAATAGATAGTAATTCCTCGGATATTTTTTTAAGATCTCCTTTAACGCACTTTTGAAAATAGAAAGAATTCGTACCTTTGAAGTATCTGCAATCGTGCTGTCTTCAAAAATAGTCTTCACAAAGCCGGTAATGGAGGCTTCCGTAAGTCTTTCGTTGTTCTCTTTCAAGAAAAACGGAATAACATATTTGTACATACTTCGGTAATAGCTTTCATAAGTCGTAGGCTTTACCCGACAGTCTAAATCTCCTTCCAGCCAGTGAATAAACAAATCAGCTGCCGCCTCTTGTATGTCATTCACCCTGAATTCCAATTCTGTCCTCCCTTCCTTTTCTAGATTAGTAAAACGATTTTCTTTTTTTTGATGCATAAATATTAACTCCTTTCCATTTAAATACATATTTGACACCTACTGACAGATACGATATAATAAAAAACATGTCAGATTATGCAAATTTTTAGGACGCAGTATCCAGTATACTGCGAACCATTTAAACAAAAACATCCCTATAAATAGGCACTTTTTACTGTTTGCCAAGCTGAAAACCAACTTCAGCCCCTCTTTTCTATCTCAATGAATATATATGCATATATATTCGCCCATAACAATGAAACTGGAATGCTAACTGACATTTTGACCGTTAGGTCGTCAGTGCCGGATATGATATGTTCTGCATTTCACAATAACGGTCATTTGACTGCCAGGGCGTGAAATGCTCTGCATTTCGCAATAACGGTCATTTGACTGCAAGGGTGTGAAATGTTCTGCATTTCGCAATAGTTCATATGAAGATAATTTCATAATTAATGAATAGGAAACAGGCGGCCTAGTGCAAACTATACCGCCTGTTTTCATAGTTATGTCAATTCCCTTCCAATCTATATCATCAAAAGCTTACGGCTTAATGCCTGTCTGCACTTCCATCAATCGCTGATACTATCAAATATTACTCTAACCGTTGAACCATTATCTACCTTGCCCATTGCAATTATACTGATTCTCCCCCCATAATTCCACAGCATAATTCTTTTCTTTTGTGCATAGACAGACACCTTCCCAGCGAAGTGTTCGTTATTTCTTACTTATATCCGTTTGCTTCTATACCCCTGCCACTTGACTAGCCGCAGGTTTGGTTATTATACTAGTAGCGGAGGATTTCCCATGAAGCCAAAAACAGAAAAGATAAACAGCAGAGCGCTTTATACAAGACAGCTTTTAAAAGAAAGTCTGTTAGAGCTTATGAAGAAGAAGCCAATTGCAAAGATATCCCTCTCAGAACTATGCAGAGAAGCCGATGTAAACCGCAATACCTTTTATACACACTACGACAGCCCTGAAATGCTCTTAGCATGTATTGAACATGACTTCTACAAGCAGGTTCAGCACTCTGTGACAGAAGCACTGCGAACCAAAGATACACTGGGTTTGTTTGAAAAGATTTGCCAGACTATTTATAAAAACCGCGAGCTGTGCTCAATTCTATTCTCTGAACATGGAAATAAAGACTATCTTCGAACTATCCTTGAGCTTTCACGAGATTTAGCAGATGAAAAGTGGGAGGGTGATGGTGTTCGGGCTATGCATTGCGGTATTGATCTGCTTTACCACTTCTTTTTAAATGGTGCCCTATCAATAATGCAGCTATGGATTGAAAATGGAATGCAGGAGCCCCCTGAAAACATTGCACACTTTCTCTATCATGCCGTATATTATGGACGACAAGGCTTTCTGTCCGATCAGAGCCGGTAGAAAAACCTAGTATTTAGAAGGGACCCTTTCCAAAATGATCAAAAAAATTCGTACCCAGGATCGTAGAGTCTATTATACAAAAACTTTTCTAAAAAATAGCCTGTTGGAGCTATTAAAAGAAAAACCCCTCTCAAAAATAACAGTAACAGAGCTGTGCTGCTCTGCCGGTATCAACCGGAATACCTTCTACGCTCACTTTTCCAAGCCGGAAGAAGTCCTTCTTGAGATTAAGAATGAACTCTATGAAGAGATTAAGCCTTCCTTGGAAAATAAGTTAGAAACGGAAAATCTTTTATTGCTTCTCACAAAGATATGCGAGGAACTACAGGCACACCAATCCCTTTACTATGTTATGTTCCCAGAATATGGTGACAGAAGCTTCATTACCGATCTGTTTTATCTGACCCATGACCGCTGCCTGGATCTCTTGCGACAAGAGGGGATACTGGATGACAGTTTATTGGAATATTTATATCTCTTCTATACCAATGGTACAATCAGCTTACTTCAGCAATGGATGAAGGAGGGTATGCCCCAAAGCCCCTCAAGCATCGCAGCATTAATTGGCTGTGTCAGCTACGAAGGCCTGAAGGGATTTATCAAATAAAAGCACATAAAAAAGGCCGTTACAAAATAAAGCTCTCTGGATATCTCTTCTCTTATCCAAAGAGCAATATTTGGCAACAGCCCTTCCTTTCTTCCTTACATCAATTCGATGTTTGCGAAACTCATTAACTGAAGATATTGTATACATAGCAGATACTGTTTCGAAGCGGAAGCTAAGCCCGAAGGAAACGTTCCCGCGAAGAAATAGTTTTTGCTATGTATACAATTGCAAAAACTATATTATTTCGCATTGCCTATTGCATCTATACTTCGTCAATTCCTCTCTTGATCCATCTGATTTCTAAAATCAAAGACTGGCCTCCCCCTATGATCCCACTTCACTTTCATCCGATAGGTGTGACGGTTTCCATCATATAAAGGATCACCAAGAATTTCATCATATTGCCTTGCGTGGTAGATCATAATATCCTCACCATCCTCTTCTGCTTTCGTAAAGGAATTGTGTCCGGGGCCAAAGATTCCCTTACCAGGATCAGAAGAAAGCACCGGATACCGCTCCTTATGCCAGGCCTGGGGATCCAGCAGCTCCCCAGTTTCGTGGATGCTAAGCATCCCGATACAATAGCACTCACCGGTTTCGCTTGCGGAATAAGTAAGATAAAGCTTATCCTCATGGCAAAGCACGGCAGGGCCTTCGTTTACCCAAAATCCCACTCGTTCCCAATCATAATCGGGAGAGGTCAGCAATACCTGCTTTGTACCAAGCTTAAGGGGACTTTCCAACGCGGCAATATATAAATTCGATATCATTTTACCAACCCCCACCTTTTCCGCCCAAACACAATAATGCTTCTCTCTGTGTGTGAAGATTGTCATATCCAGGGAGAAATTCTGAAAGCTGAATTCTTCCGCAGCCTGCATCATTCCCCTCTCCAGCCATTCATCCTCCAGCGGATTACTTCCGCTGCATTCCAGTACATAGGGTCTGATTCTCCAAAGGTCTTCTATCTCGCCGGCGGCAAAATAAAGATACCATTTCCCCTCAAGATAATGCAGCTCCGGTGCCCAGATATGAGCACTCATCCTCCCGACTTCATGCTTTCTCCAAACAACAGCTTCCTCGGCGTCCTTGAGCCCTTCCAGAGAGGCTGCTCTTCGAAGAATGATTCTGTCATATTCCGGGACTGATGCGGTAAAATAATAGCTTCCGTCTATATGTTTATAAATATAAGGATCTGCTCTATTTAATATAAATGGTTTGTTATATTCCGTAGTCCTGTAGTTGCTGCTATTCATTGAAATCCTCCCCTGCTCATACTCCAGCTATCTTCTTTATTCTTCTTTATTCTTCTTTATTCTTCTTTGTTTGTTCTTCTTTCTTTGTTTCTCTTTGTTTGTTCTTCTTTCTTTGTTTCTCTTTGTTTGTTCCTCTTTACTATATCTCTATCACTCTACATGGCCGGGCAGCATATTTTATCATTGCTATACTGTACCCTACGTCTGCCTATTCCTCAACCCGGATACGAAGCATATTCCAGGAATATGGATGAATCGTCAGCTCTACCTTTTCATCCGCAAGCTGAATATCTGCCAATTCTTTTGGTGTTATATTCTCCGGATTACCTAAGTTCGTAGCCTTAAGCTCCGCATGCTCCAGTACCACATGCTGTAATACCTCTTTTAATACAAAACCTTCCGGACAAATCTCCAGCTCCATATCTTCTTCACACCGGCTTACAATAAAGTATACAAGCTCTTTCTTTTGCTCTTGATATACCGGCAGCACATCAAGATAAGGAATATCTCCATATCGGCTGCTCTTGTAGCAGGGAATATTAGAAACCAGCTCCAGCACCTTACCTCTTCCATACTCGGACATATATTGAAAGGGATAATAAATCGGCTGTACCCAGGAGGCACCGTTTCTTTCTGTCATAATCGCAGCACTAATATTGGTAAGCAGAGACTGACATGCTATTTTTACTCGATCTGAGTTTCTAACCATTGCCATCAGCATGCTTGCAAAAAGCAGTGTGTCTTCCATGGTATATATTTGTTCGCTAAAGGCCGGTGCTACTTCCCAGTCCCTGGCGGCAACACTATCTGCCACATCATCTCCGGGAATTTCCCATACTCCCCATTCGTCAATACTAATATTAATTTCTTTTTTTGATCTCTTTTTACTCTTTACGGTATCACAGATTCCGATCACCGTTTTAATATATTGCTCCAAATCCAGGGACTGGGCAAGAAATTCCTTTGTACCAAGCTCCTGCCCGCCATAATACTGGTGTAAAGCAATATAATCTACAAATTCATAGGCACATTCCAGCGCAGTTCTTTCCCAATCCGTATAGGTATCCATGGCGGTAGAGGAGCTGCCGCATAAGACTATTTCAATCGATTCATCCAGGGCTTTCATCGCATGAGCTGTTTGAGCTGCTAATTTTCCATAATCCTCTGCTGTCTTATGGCCAATCTGCCAAATTCCATCCATCTCGTTGCCAAGACACCATCTGGATATTCGGTAAGGTTCCTTTTGTCCATTTTCTGCTCTCATATCGCTATAAAAGGTTCCTTCCGGTAAATTGCAATATTCCAGCAAAGATACTGCGTTCTCAATGCCCTTTGTACCCAAATTTACTGCAAAGATAGGCTCTGCCTGGAGATTCCCTATCCATTTCATAAATTCATCCGTACCAAATTCATTGGTTTCTATGGACTTCCAGGCAATCTCCCGCTTTTTTGGTCGCTTTTCTTTTGGTCCCACACCATCCTGCCAGTCATAGGCAGACACAAAATTTCCGCCCGGATAGCGAATACAGGTAACTCCCATGTCCTTTACTTTATCAAGAACATCCTTGCGAAATCCATTTTCATCTGCTTCCGGGTGCTCTGGCTCATAGATCCCGGAGTAAACAACTCTTCCCATATGCTCCACAAAGGAGCCGTAGAGATAGGGACTCACTTCACTTTTTATAAATTTTTTATGATTCATTATATATGCTTTTCTCATTTTATATCCTCATTACTCCTTTATTCCTGTTGTAGTGATTCCTTCCATAAAAAACCTTTGTCCAAATAAGAACAGAATTAATAACGGTGTTACAGAGATTGCAGTTGCTGCAAGCGTTGGTCCATATTTAATGGAATTGCTTCCGACCAGTACTGCCAGGCCTGCCGATATGGTTCTCCTGTGTACATCACTGGTCAGCATCATTGGGTATAATAAGTCATTCCAATTATTCATGAAATGAAAAATACCTAAGCTGACGAAAGCCGGCTTTGATAGCGGCACCATAATTGACCGATAGATTTGAAAATGATTCATGCCGTCAATATGGGCGGACTCCTCCAGAGACTTTGGTATTCCTGAAAAAAAGGAGGACAGCAGGTAGATTCCATAGGCACTTGCAATGCGGGGTAGAATCAAGCCTGCATGGGTATTTAAAATTCCCAGCTTAAATTCTTCAATATACAATGGCGTCATAATAATCTGAAATGGCACCATCATAGTCAATAGAATTATGTTGAAAATCACTTTTTTTCCTTTGAAGTTCATACGGGCAAAGGCATAGGCTGCCAGGGAATCAATCACCAAACTGATCAAGGTGACACTTCCCGCAAAAATAACCGTATTCTTTAGCATATTCAGTACCGGAATGGCGTCCAGTACATATCGATATTGATCCAGTACCCACTCCTTGGGCAAAAAAGTAGGAGGGCGGCTAATTACACCCGCATCTGATTTAAAGGAGGATACATACAGCCACACAATTGGCAGAATAACCATAAGGGCTGCTAAAAACAAAATAATATGTCCGATGTATTTTATTATGGTACTTTGAACCTTCCTCAAGTTTCCGCCTCCTCTCCGGCTGTATACCGTCTCATCACAAAAGTAATTACAGCAATAATGATAAATAAGTAGACCGAAACGGTAGCGGCATATCCCAGGTCATGTTCTGTCTGAAAGCCTCTGTCATAAATATATCCCACTAACGTTTCCGTGCTGTTTTGAGGTCCCCCTCCGGTCATGACATAGATCTGGTCAAAGGCCTGAAAGGTGGCTATTAAGGTTGTTACGATACAGAAGCTAATGGTATTTTTAATCGCCGGAACCGTAACATAGATAAATTTCGTAAAGCTGGTAGCGCCATCTAAGTCTGCTGCTTCATATAATGCAATGGGGATATCCAGTGCAGCCGCTGACAGTAAGGTTAAGGTATATCCAAAGTTCTTCCATACGGTTACAAGAGCAACCACTAAAATGGCCCACTTTGTGCTATTTAACAGGTTTGGCATAATGATTCCGGCTTGTCTTAGGAGATAGGACAGCATCCCCGAATTCGGATTCAGAATCATGGACCAAAGAATACTAACCGCTGTCATAGAGCATACATAGGGAACATAAAAAGTCGCCCTCAGCACCTTATGTATTCTTCTGTTTTTTATCATCAGCATAGTCAAGCTGAGTGCAAGAAAAATTTGAACGGGTATTTCTAATATTGCAAAATAGAAGGTATTTCCTGTGGCATTCCATACTCTGCCGTCTGTGAACATCTTTTTATAATTTGAGAACCCTGCAAATGAAATGTCTTTCATATATATGTCCATGTTTAAGAAGCTAATTACAATGGCTGCAATCAGGGGGATAAACACAAATACAGTTAGAACAATCATAGCTGGAAGGATAAACAAATATGCACTTTTTTGGTTTTGTAAACTCTTGAGTTTCTTTTTTCTCATATTTTTAATTCCTCATGCTATTTGATAACAATTGTCTTTCACCTGCAAACGCAATCGTTTCTAGCGATAGCCTTTGAAGTTTGCCTATGTGACAATTGTTTATGAAAGGGGCTGCTTCTTCGACAGCCCCTTTTCCACTATTTATTGTAGGCAATTGCGAAACACTATACTTTTTACAATTGTATACACAGCAGATACTTTTTCTTCGCTCCAATGCTTCCTTCGGGCTTAGCTTCCGCTTCGAAACAGTATCCGCTGTGTATACAATATCTTCAGTTAATGAGTATCGCAATCACCTAACTATTTATTAGTTAGAATATTGTCCAATTTACCCGAGGCCTCATCCACTGCCAGGTTGACATCCTCGCCAGCCAAAACTTTTTCCATCAATGGCTTCATTACATCGTTATTAATCATACTTCCATAAGCGTAGCCCAGATGCCAATCTCGTCCAATTGACGAGGCTGCTGATACATCACTTAATATCTCATTCTTTTTAATGTCAGCATCCTCCAGTAAGGAATAGGACCAAACCGGGAAGCCATTTCTGGTGGACCATTCCTTTAAAACCTCATCTGTAAGCCAGTAAGCCATAAATTTGTAAACGGCCTCCTTGGTCTTATCATCCGCACCCTTTGGCAGCATAAAGGAGCATCCGCCTTCCGCAGCATATGCACCGCTGGTTCCGGCAGGAATCGCTGTTATTCCATAATTCATTCCCAGCTTGTTTAAAGCATTTATGTTCCAGGGTCCAGTCATACACATGGCCAGCTGCCCTGCTTGAAACATTGTATCCGCTTCTGCTGCTGTGATTCCAGAGGGAGATACTCCTTCCTTTGCCATGTCTTGAAGCCACTTCAGCGTCTGAAGGTTATTCTCGGATTTTAACAGGTTCTGGTTCGTGGAGATATCTACTACATCACCACCATTTCCCCATAAATACTGGACATAGCAGCCATAATCCGTAGGCAGACCAAGTCCATACTGTCCCTTCCCACTATCTGTCAACGCCTTGGCACACTCCTCTAATTCCGCAAAGGTCGTTGGCGGTGCGTTGGGGTCTAAACCTGCTGCTTCAAATAAGTCCTTGTTATAGTAGAGATACTGTAAATTGTACTGCATGGGAACTCCATATAGCTTATCCCCCACATAGGACTTTGCCACAACATTTTCATAGTAGTTGTCCTGATTTGTTCCTGTCTTACTCCAGAAATCGCTGATGTCTTCCAGTCCGTCATTTTTAACATACTCATTCAAATACTCAATACCCATTAAAACAAAAGAGGGATTTGTGCCTGTTGAAATCGCGATTGGAAGCTTAGAATGCAAGGTTGCATTGTCCATAATATCAATTTCAACCTTCACATGATCTTTATTACTTTCATTATATTTATTAATAATTTCTTTCAGGATATCTCCGTCAGATCCGGTAAACACAGTCCATAGCGAAATTGTTGTTGTCTCTTCCTTATCTTTTCCGGTAGTTCCAGTCTCGTTGTTCTTTTCTCCCTTGGCACATCCTGTAAACAGTGTCATTGCCATTGTAGCCGCTAAAAGCAGACTCATTATCTTTTTTTTCATTCCCTTTCCTCCTTACCAAATTCCTTACTGTGAATTATCTTTCAACCACTGAAAACTCGGCATGTCCATAAATCAACCTAAGCACTGAAGATCATAAACCGTCTTTTCTTATCCCTTGACCAAATTCATTATAACCCTTCTTAGCTCTGATCCATACCAAAAGTTCTGGGTTTTCTTTGCGCAGCTTTCTGACCCCAATCCTCCTCTCCACTTCTTTTTTAAGCTAAGTCAATAACCCCTTTGAACAGATACCATCTCATTTCTATTTGCTTTTCATTTAGTATCTTAGTCAAATTTACCACGGAAAGGTTAAATTAGACTGAAAAAGCTGTCATTACTTCTATTTTTCAGCCTAATTTCAGTTTTATTTAGTCGTTTTGTGGTATAATCCTAGATACAAGGCTCCTGTTGCATGCCAGGCTATACTTTTCATCTTTAGCTCTGGCTGTTCGCATTGAAAAGACGAATTGAAAAATCGCTGGGTTCTTCAATTTACTACATAACGTTCATTACTAGAGAAGGAGATGTTTCTTTGAGAATATTAATTATTGAGGATGCCAAAAGACTCGCTAAAACTTTGGCTGATATTATTCAAGAATTAGGATATACTGCCGATCTGGCATACGATGGTGAAGAGGGTCTTGATTTTGCAGAAAGTAATATCTATGACGCAATTGTCTTAGATGTCATGCTGCCAAAATTAGATGGCTATAAAGTGCTGAAGCAATTACGCTGTAATGGTATTCAAACTCCTGTATTGATGCTGACAGCCAAGGCAGAATTAGAGGATCGCATTCATGGCCTGAATCTGGGTGCAGATTATTACCTTACGAAGCCCTTTGATAATAAAGAGTTTATCGCCTGCTTAAAAACAGTGCTCAGGCGTCAGGTTCCCTATATTTCTGAAACACTAACCTTTGGCGACTTAGAGCTGACCCCCTCCTTATCAACCTTAAATTGCGGGGACAAATCCCTCCAGCTCAATTCCAAAGAGCTTGAAATCATGAGATTACTCATTCTTAATACAAAAAATATCATCTCCAAGGATTTGCTAATAAATAAAATATGGGGCTATGACTCTGATGCGACCTATAATAATGTTGAGGCCTATATCTCCTTTTTGCGAAAGAAATTATTGTTTCTTAACTCAAATGTAGCAATTGTAATTATCCGAAAAGCTGGTTATCACCTGGAGATGAAACATGATTAATAAATTACGCCTAAAAATAATAGCAAGTATTATGCTCGTAGCTTCCCTTTTTCTTTTGTTTATATTAGTCTCAACCTATTTATCGTCAAGAGAAAATCTCAAAACTGCTTGTATTAATAACCTGTATTCCACGATAAATTATACCTATTCGAAAAAAGCCTACCTGCCAGAGACAAATTCATCTCCGGTAGCTGTGGTTACCGTCGATTATTCGGGTCATATCACCCTGCTACTTAATCAAATGACCTTGCTTACCAATGATAATATTATATCCATGGCGCACGATATATTATCCGGTAAATCAAGCACAGGAGAACTTTCGAACAACATCCGCTTTCTTAGAAGAAGCATCGGCATCTCTGATATCCGGATTGCCTTTGCCGATATTACAGTAGAAAAAGAAATTCTGGCAAATCAACGAAACAATTTTATCATTATTGGTATTGTTTCGTTTCTTGCGCTGCTCACTTTAAGCGTTTTATTTTCCAAATGGATGGCGCACCCGATAAAAAAAGCCATGACTGCGCAAAAGCACTTTATCGCAGATGCTTCCCATGAATTAAAAACGCCGTTGACCATTATACTATCCAATTCCCATATGCTAAAAGAATCCGACCTTATTTTAGAAAAAAACAGTCAAGCTCGGTTAAATAATATTATTGCCGAATCGGAACAGATGAAGATTCTCATCGAAGATATGCTGCAAATCGCCAGATTGGACAGCGCCCTGCTGCCCTCTGCCCATGAAAATATTGACCTTAGCGCTATCTGCATGTCCTGCGTTTTTAACTTTGAACCTTATGCCTTTGATAAAGGCTTTGAATTAGTAAGCTCCATTGAAGAGAATATTTATATCCAGGGGAATGCGGTAAAGCTAAAGCAGCTAATTGATATTTTAATTGATAACGCCTTAAAATACAGTCAAAAGCACTCAGCGATCACAGTCATCTTAAAAAGAACCTCTCGGCGAAATGCCTTACTGTCTGTAGAAAATTTGGGAAATCCAATCCCCAAAGCTGAGTTTGATAAAATATTTCAACGCTTTTATAGAATTGATAAATCGCGTGAACAGACCGCCGGCTACGGATTAGGACTTTCCATAGCTAAAATGATTGCTGAGGAGCAAAAGGCTCAGATCTGGGTGGAAGCCGGTCAAAATGGCAGTAATATCTTTCTGGTAAAGTTTATGACAATGTAAACTTTGATCCATTGGTCTTTTCTATTTTTGCTCTTTCTTTATCTTTGATTACTATCTATTTTTACTATTTATCTACCATTTATCTACTATTTATCTACTATTTATTTACTATTTATTTACTATTTATTTACTATTTATTTTTCACTCACTCTATATCGTTCATATCCGCAGCAAACTTTTCCAGAACTCCGGATAAGTATTTTGTTAATTCGTCTCGGGGCATCTTCATATCATTCAGAATCCATTTTTGCAGCACCCCGATGATTCCGCTTACTATGAATTCCGATTCGATCACATCATATTCTGATTGATATAATCTTGGCACTTCCCATAATACTTTTTCATTAAAGATACGTCTTATCCTTTCAAATAGCGCTTGCCCATGATCCCCTCGTGAGAATGACAAAAAGATATCTTTTCTTGTTTCAATATATTCGGTTAAGTGCTCCAGCAGAATTTTCTGCTGCTCTTTTTTTGCTGTAGGATACGCCTCTTCAAATATTTGAACTAGATCCCTGCATAGTTTGATTTCCATCTTATCATAAAGATCATAGGTATCCTGAAAATGCAAGTAAAAGGTACCTCTCCCTATATTCTCCATTTTACAGATTTCGGTTACCGTTATTTTACTGATCTCCTTTTTCTGAAGTAATCGAAAAAAATTACTTTCAATCAATTCTCTGGTTTTCTCGATCCGTTTATCCATTATTACCTCCGTAATATGACAATTACTAAGAACCTGTTCATTATCATACAACCTTATACTTATTGAATATTGCTACTATCTGTTATCTTTATTAAAATACTAATCCATAGCTAATAACATTATTATTTGTAGGATTGGAGTGTCAAAAGACACCTTCAAAATAAAATAGGTTTCTATTTGTACCTTGAAAATTTAACACAACAATATTTTGAGCTGAATAAATGACTTTTTTGCCTATTCGTCACGGTATAGGGGG
>JAEWMZ010000432.1 GCA_023392995.1 Bacillota bacterium | reverse complement strand
AATCAAATCTACATAGGTGGTCCGCATGCGTGACTTGGTTCAAAAGAAAAGTACTAAATCAGGGGCTTGAAGTTCTTATCAAGCTCCTGATTTTGAGCCCCTGACTTAGAACTTTTCTAATTTATTCAAAATCATAGCTGGTTTTTTCAGGATACAGCCAAAAATCTGCTATGGAGGTAGCAAGGGGATAATTCATGACAGCATCAAATTCATCTCCCGTAAGCCAGGTCATGGCATCATGCCAGATCTCACCCAATAAATAAAAATCAGGTTTTATCGCCTTGGTCAGTCTTCGCAGATCCTTACAGAATCTATGAGATACTTCATTGGCAACATCCAGCCTTAAGCCATCGACATCGTAATTTTTCACCCAGTATTCTACGATATCCAACAGATATTTTATAACCTCAGGGTTGTTGGTGTTTAATTTTGGCATCCTGGGTGTAAAAGCGAAGGAATAAAATGAGCCGTCTTTTGTGCTATGCAAGCCTTTATCAATAGGCCATTGATTAATCATAAACCAGTTATAATATTTCGATTCAGGGCCTCGTTCTAATACATCAAGCCAGGGTGCGAAGCTTTTACCACTATGGTTAAATACACCATCCAACATAATACGGATTCCCTTTTCGTGGGCTTGATCAACAAGGTTTTTAAATACCTTTTCATCGCCAAAATGAGGATCGATCTTCTTATAATCTGTTGTGTCGTACTTATGACTGCTTTCTGCCTCAAAAATGGGGGTTAGATAGATTCCATTGATCCCTAAATCCTGCAAGTAATCCAGACGGTCAATGATTCCCTGTAAATCTCCTCCATAGAAATCTTCATTGGTGACCCTGTGAAATCCCCAGGGTTTTGTACCTTCCGGGTCGTTGTTTCTATCCCCATTACAAAAGCGCTCCGGAAATATCTGGTACCATACTGTATTGTTTACCCAGTCAGGCGTTGTATTAATGTCAATTGCATTCATCCAAGGAAATGTAAAGTAAGACAAGCTTTTTCCCTGTTGATTCATCTCCTGTTCCGTATAAAACCCATCTTCAAAGTAGTATACAGATTGGTTACCGCTGATTAATTTAAAATAATATTTACATCTTTTATACTTTGGTTTTACTGTTGTAGTCCACCAAATATGTTGGGTTAAATTTTTCTTATATATAAGTTCTTCCTCTACGCCGCTCCACTTCCAGTTTCCTCCGAGAATTCCATTTTCAAAAGGATCTCCGTAATAGATATAAACTCTATCCACATCATGACCTGTTTTTAGATTAATGATAAGATCCTCTTCATTGATCGGGTAGCTGTAGTTATCTGAAGTTCTATGGTAAACTGCTTCTAATTTCATCTGGTCTCCTTTGTCACATAATGTTAGACAGTTGCGAAACTATATAGTTTTTGTAATGGTATACAATATCTTCATTCATGAGCTTTGCAATTACCTAATAATTATTAAAGTCAAATCACCCTATGATATTGATTCATAGGAATGGCAGTATCAAGTGCGCGCTTCGGAAAACGGTTTCCGTAATACGATAAAAAAATTATATAGATATTACTCCTTATTTTTGAATGACATCCATATAATCAATTGTACATACCTCATAAGGTATTTCTGTATGCTGGCCTTTTTTGCCGTCTAACAAGTTCTTTAACTCGTCAAATGCCTGTTTGGATTTCAGATTAAAATTCTGCTTCACTGTATTCATGGCTATCTTGGTGTAACCCATTAATTTTATTCCGTCAAATCCGCTGACGGGTCTAAATATATCCAACTCTGTAAGTGCAAAAACAGCTCCTATGGCCATAAGATCAGATGCACATACAACAGCATTTATTTTCTTACCATGTTTTAAGGTAATTTCTCTGGCTTTGTATTCGTTAAAATCACCATATTCTACAATCAGCTCAAAACCATTCTCTTCCTTTAACTTCTTCATGGCATCCAGTCTTTGATTCGTAATATATCCGCCGGCACCACCTGCGATATATAAAACTTTATCAATATATTCATTCTCTTCAAAGGTCTTTTTTGCTACATCATACTGAGCCGAGAATTGATCTATGGATACTGAAGAGGTTCTGTCGTTGATAATGGGTGAATCAACTAAGACACAGTAAAATTCTTGCTTCTCTATTATTTTATATAAATTCTTATTCTCTATCGATAAATTATATATGATTAAGCAATTGATCCGCTGCGACTTAAGATAAGCGGTTACTTGTTTGTAATTCATTTCATCAAACTGGGAACTGAAAAAGGTTACCACATCCAGGTGATACTCTTTCGCTTTTTCAAAGGCACCCTGTAGATATTGCATGCTGATTTCATCGACAAATTGGCTATTGTGGCGAATATCAACAATTAAACCCACACGATTAAATTCTTTCTTAGACAGCGAAATTGCCACTGAATTAGGAACATATCCCAACTCCTCAACTGCTCTCTCTACTTTTACTCTAGTTTCATTACTAACAAGGCTATAATTGTTTAAAACTTTAGATACCGTTGATTTTGCTACTCCGGCTCTTTTTGCCACATCATTTATCGATACCATCAATTTGCCTCCTGCGGAAAACGGTTTCTGTACTATTACTATATAACTCTTTTCCACTTATGTCAATGGATTTTTATAATTTTATATACTTTATAATTATGTTAACTTTGTTTTTTAGTAAATATGAATATATTAGTAAAAACACTCAGCTAAGATATGTAATGTTCTTAACTTCTAAGCGCTATATAGTCACCTAAT
>JAEWMZ010000425.1 GCA_023392995.1 Bacillota bacterium | reverse complement strand
CCCCCTATACCGTGACGAATAGGCAAAAAAGTCATTTATTCAGCTCAAAATATTGTTGTGTTAAATTTTCAAGGTACAAATAGAAACCTATTTTATTTTGAAGGTGTCTTTTGACACTCCAATCCTAGTTATTTTTTAATTAGTCTGAACAGAATTTCAAATAGGTTTAACAGTTCTTTTTGCTCCGCAGGATTCAGGCTGTTTAATCGGTTGATTAGGAGAGCAAGTGTGGTATCAACCTCGGTACTGGCTCCGGCAGAAGTAGGCAGGTATTGGAATAATTCTTCGAAAGTGATTCCCAAAGCATTTACGAGCTTTTCTATACTGTCTAATTTAGGAACTGTTTCACCTCTCTCAATGCGTCCCAGATGAGTGGTATTAATATCAGCTTTTTCCGCCAATTCTTCAATACTATAACCGTGATCATTTCGGATCATTCTAATTCGACTGCCAATTACTTTAGAAATATTACTCATGAAAGACCTCCTAGTGTTTAATTTAAGATACCTTTTATAATATCCAGTCTCAACAGCATATAAGCACTATATAGTAAAAAAATAGGCATAAAAGCGTTGACATAAATGTTTAAATCCAGTATACTATTTTTTGTGGGAAAAATTTGTAAAAGTTAAAGGAAGGCACAAAGAATATTGCTATATTACCCCCAAATAAATATAGAAAGGCAGGGAGTCTCAGAATATATTCTGCTGGCTTCCTGTTTTATTTTGTAATAAATATCAGTCTGCAATTGGAATTTCCTGGAGCACCTTCAGAACGAAGGAAAGCGATTTAATGAGATAACATTATAAGTGATATCACATTAACTGTCCAGCAATTTAGCGACTTCTGATGTTAGAGCAATTTAGCGACTTCCGAGGTATAACTGTTAGCATGATGCTAGGAACCCTTCTTGCAGCAATAAAGGTACTAGAGAGGTCTAAGGCCTCTCGTGCGGGTTATAATAGAACTCTAATATATGCGCTTAACGGGGGCAGAATCTGAAGAAGTATAGCTTATCTAGCTTATTGTGCACGGTACAAGCAGGAAGATGCATAAGCAGCAGAACTGAGAAAATATGAAATAATTCTTTATTATAAAAATTTATAAATAACAGATTGACAAAGAGTATATACTGTATATAATGATATATATACAGTATATACTTTGCAAAGTGACACACTGAGGATATTTCTGCAGAATATCTTATGGTGTACTGGAGGTACTATGAAGATATTAATATCGAATCAGTCTGAACTCCCGATCTATGCCCAGATCAAGGAACAGATGAAGGAACAGATACTAAACGGACAAATAGAGGAAGGAACAGAGCTGCCGTCGATCCGCAGGCTGGCTAAGGAGCTGGGAGTAAGTGTTATAACCACAACACGAGCTTATAATGATCTGGAAGAAGAGGGCTTTATTACATCCGTTCAAGGAAAGGGCAGCATAGTGCTATCCAAGGAGAATGATTTTCTAAAGGAAAAATATTTAGTTCGAATTGAAGAAGGTATGGGAACCGCGGTAGAGACAGCGAAGAGAATCGGTATGAAGGAAGAGGAACTGGTGAACTTATTGTATAAGCTATGGAAAGAGTGAGACAATGGAACTGTTAGAAGTAAAAGGTTTGAGTAAACGTTATAAAGGCTTTACGCTGGAGGACATATCCTTTTCTTTGCCAAAGGGATATATTATGGGATATGTTGGACAGAACGGGGCGGGAAAGACAACAACGATCAACTGTATTAATCAGATCTGTCATGCCAATGGCGGGACGATCTATGTAAATGGGCATCAGTACAGTGAGGCTCCAATTGAGTACAAGGAAGTAATCGGCTTTATCGGAGATGAATCCTATTTCCCAAAGGAATTGAAATTAACCGATATACGCAGCATTTCGAAGGCCTTCTATAAAAGCTTTCGGGAGGAGGAGTTCGACAAGCTGGTTGCACGCTTCAAGCTTCCCATGAAGCAGAAGATATCAGAGTTCTCTAGGGGGATGAAGGTGAAGCTGATGTTTGCAGTAGCCCTATCCAGGGATACAAAATTATTAATCTTAGATGAAGCAACCAATGGTCTTGATCCAGTCATGCGAGCGGAGGTGCTGCAGATTCTCCAGGATTATATCTCTGATGGCGAGAGAAGTATTCTCTTTTCGACCCATATGCTGGAGGACTTAGAGCAGATAGCAGACTATATCGTCTTTATTGATAATGGGAAAATCATTATTAATGAGACAAAGGATGAACTGCTGGAATCCTATATCCTAATTAAAGGAGATCAGAAAGAACTTACGCCGGAACTAAGAAGCAGGCTGCTCGGAATAGAAAAGAAGGAATTTGGTTTTGAAGCTTTGATGAAAAGTGATGAGGCAAGATATATTCCCAAAGGGTTTGTGATGAACAAACCATCCATTGATAAAATTATGGTACATTTAATTCGTAACAAAATGGAGGGAGAGTAGGATGAAGGCTTTCAAGTTCTTAAAAGTGGATTGGCTACGATGTAAATCGCAGTTAAGGATCCTGGCGTTGTTTCCGGTACTTGGGGTAGTACTGGTCTTTGGTGGTATGGAAAACGAGCTGTTCATCAATGCTTATGTAGTCTTTGGTGCTATCGTATTTACTACACAACCCTTTAATATGGAGACGATGTCGGAATCTGGATTTATCAATATGTTGCCGGGAACAAAAAGAGACCGGGTCAGCGGAAGATATTTATTCGGACTTGTTCTGATTGTTGCATCAGTACTCATGGGATTGGCAATAGTAACGATAATAAATATAAAAAATAATACCAGTCTGGTACCGGCACTGGAAATTTCTTGCATTCTCTTTGGATGTGCAATGGTAACTTGTTCCCTGCAGTATATTCTATTCTATCTGATAGGAAAAGGGAAGAGTAATCAGATGATGGCTATTATTCGTATGATTCCGGCATTTCTAATGTTTTTTCTGGGTACCTTCCTATCTGAATGGGTGAAGAGTGGAGAAGGCGCCAACCTGAAATGGGTTATGGAACGGCAGGCAGAGTTATCAATTTTATGTGTACTCATTGGATTCTTTGTTTATTTCGTTGGGATATCCGTTTCCAGCTGGATTATAGAAAAAAAGGATTTTGCTTAAATAATTTGCCGCCTTTGCCAGGCTAAGGTATTAGTCTGTCAGGGCGGCAAAATTAGGTTTTTAAGCTGTGTTTGTAGGATATATAGTACAGAGTCGAGAGTTCCTTCTAATATAACGGTTGTTTTTTGACCTACTCTTACTTAAACCATAGCTATATATTACGCCAAAGGCGGGGTTACATCATTTTTAGCGGGGGTGTTGAGCATCTGCCTTTGTTTCATGAACTGTACCAAAGGGATGCTGAGGCGGTGCATAGATGGAATATAACTTCAGAGGCATATTTCCGGTATTCATTATGTTATGCCAGTACCCGGCAGGAATGATAAATGCACTTTCTTTGTATATATTGCTTTGGAAGTCCAGCTGATCCTTCTGACCTCCCATTAAGACCATACCTTCCCCTTCTTGGACACAAAGAAATTGATCAATCTGTGGATGAATCTCCAGGCCAATATCTCCGCCAACCTCGATACTCATTAAGGTAAGCTGCAGATGATTCCCTGTCCATAGAGCAAGCCGGAAATTCGTATTTTGCATTGCGGCTTCCTCAATATTAATAACAAAGGGCTCCGGGCCATAATCTTCTAATATAAGGGGGTCATTGTTATATTGTTGAGCATAGGAAAGGTAGTCATAAGGCGGCTGATATCCTGGATCAGGATTATACATAGACATATTGACAAGATAGGGGCATGGGCTCCCGCTATTATGCTGGTAGATATTTTTGGGGCTGTACATTTGAGAATTGGCATAATAGGGGCATTGATACCTATAATGATTATTATACATGGGACACCTTTATTTCATAATTATCTAATGTTATTATATGTTTGTATTGAGAAACGGTGTTCTTATGAAAATGAGCGATGCAATATTAATAATTTAGTGAAGCCTTAAAATATAAATTGGCAACGATAAGTAGAAATAAAGCAACTGATGGATCATGGAATATTAGACGTATATCCAATAAAATTAACTGTAATAGGAGATCTTGAAACAATATAGCTTTTGAAATTGTAAACACCGCAGATACTATTTCTTCGCTCCAATGCTTCCTTCGGACTTAGCTACCGCTTCGAAACAATATCTGCCGTGTTTACAATATCTTCAGTTACTGAGTTTCGAAATTATCTATTAACTGTAAATAACGGGAGGTTTATCATATGATATTTTCAGAAAAGTTGCAGGTATTAAGAAAATCCAGAGGATATACGCAGGAAGAGCTCGCAGAAAAATTGAATGTATCAAGACAAGCGGTAGCCAAATGGGAAGCCGGTCAGACGTATCCTGATATCATGAATTTGATCCAGATTAGTGAATTGATGAATGTAACGGTTGATTATCTCGTCAAGGATCAGGAATGCAGTGTCTGCGTTACAGAGCGGGAGTACAGCGCTATTGATCAGTTGATTCAGTTCAGAATTGAGGCAAATAGGAATACCTATGCGGGATTAATAAATAAAGTTGCCTCTACCAGATTCGATTCCCAGGATTATAGATATGAGAAAGATCATTATGTGTATCATGATACTTATGTAGGGAGTGAACAGTTTGCCGGAGAAGAGGCCATTTGGGAAGACGGAAAGGCCGTATATGCAATGAACTATGTAGGAAGAGTGCTGGATGAGAAGTTTGGCGGAAATTTCCTAAAAGAAGCACTCAGAGCCGCTACGCCAGAGATGCCTTATCGCGGTCCTGCATTTTATCAGTCAGGTGAATATTTGTATCAGGCAAAGGTTTCCGGGGATATCGCATGGTTTCAGGGATTTGAAGAAATATTCTGGGGGAATACAAAGGTTTACGAGTGTTATTTTCATGGGGGATTAATAAAGTAGGATTGGGTATTTAAGGATATAAAGCCTTGTAATATTGATGATTACAAGGCTTTTTGCAATGAGAGAATAAATTCGGCAGCGAATAGCTCTGCCACGTTCAAAGGAGAAAAGGCTTCGTTCGTAGGAGGCATGCTTAATAAAAGTTGCCGGTAGCCATGAGTATTTGGCACATGACAGTTTATGTGAATGTCAATAAAATATTGACAATTTAATGTATTATAAAATATAATAGGTTATTAAAACGTTTTATTAAATCGGATATACAGCAACGTAAATTTATTATATAAGGGGAAGAGATATGATTACATTAAAAGATATTGCCAAAAGGTGTGATGTATCTCCATCAACAGTTTCAAACATCTTAAATGGCAAGACAAATGTAAGTGAAGCAACCAAAAAAAAAGTGCTTGATGCTATTAAAGAATCTGGTTATCAACCTAATTATTTTGCTCAAGGCATGCGAAAACAGAAGACAAATATTATAGGTATCATTGTAGAGGAGATAGATAATTTTAGTTCTCCGGGTGTCATTGAAGGAATAATGGCATATTGCGAAAATAAAGGATACCGAACTATATTGGAAAACATGCGCATGTATGATCGATGGAGAAACGCATGGTGGGAAGAGAATGTCAAAGAGTATCATGATATCTTGAAACTGGCTATGAGAGAAATGTCATCGATCAAGGTAGATGGGATAATCTATGTAGCCGGACATGCAAGAGTGATTGACTGCTTCCCGGAAGATTTTGAAGCACCAGCAGTAATGGCCTATGGTTATTCGGGTTCTAAGAAATATCCATCCGTTGTAATTGACGATGAAAAGGGCAGCTATGATATGACAAAATATTTGATCTCTATGGGACATCGCAAGATAGGCGTAATATGTGGATGTCCAGACAACATTCACAGTCAAAAAAGGTGTCTTGGATATCAAAAAGCTTTATTCGGAGAGAAAATACTATATAACCCGGAATGGATCAGATATGGAGATTGGTACCGTAAATCCGCTAGTATAGAGACTGAAAATCTCATTAGAGAGGGAGTTACAGCAATATTTTGTTTTAATGATCAAATGGCCGGAGGGGTATATGATTATTTAGAGGATCATCAAATGAAAGCTGGGAAAGATATAGCAGTTGTCGGTTACGACAATCAAGAGTTCACTAATTATTTCAGGCCACAAATTACCACTATGGAAATTGCGGTAAGGGAAATTGGTAATAAAGCTGCTGAAATACTTCTTGATATTATTGATGATAAATATGACTGGGATATGAATCCTAAGAATGAAATTGAAATACCTGGCAGATTAATTGAGAGGGCTTCTGTTAACCGAATACAACCTAATTTGGATTAATAAGGTAAGACTTATTTTAAAATAAAAATAATTTTGCAATTATTCAGTTGTCAATGTCATTTAGTTAGTGTATAAATCTTTAAAATGGTTAGATTTCCAACTAGGGGGGTCTAACCATTTTGCTTTATTTCTAGGGAATGTGGATACCTCAGTGCCAAATTTTTCAGTGCTTAGCCAGTAGCGTGCAAAGCTAAAGCCGGATGCATTCTTTTTGAGGCGGATTTGCAATCTATCTTTTATAGCTAATTCATTTTGAACTTCTTTCGGGCAATATATGTGATACTGTAACAACTTCATAATTGTAAGTAAGACAAGTATTAAGGAATCATCCATGATATCCTTTATACTTATTTTTTTTTAATAATACACTTAGAATTACGAATGAGAGAACTTATCTGGTACGATATCCCGATAAATATCAAAAACCTGATTAGTAGTGGTAAGGTATAAAAGGTCGCTATAATAGTAAAACGATACATAAGCACTTAAAAATGAGTAATTATAAAATAATACACAAATATGGCCTGTAAAAACTATAAATAATGTCAAATATATTAAAAATATCACATTTAATATTGACATATCTTAAGTATGTTAATATAATACTTTTAAAATAGTAAAACGATTTACATAAAATTAATCATTTATGACAAAGACAGTGTAGTAGTGAATAAGAAATAAACAGTATTATTGAATTGAAAAGCAGAAAAGTACAATTATTAATCGTACATATTTTATTTCCAGTTTTCTAAATAAGATTTGTATATTAGTCCACTGATACGGAAATTGTAGCGTGGAATAATGTTGCAAAATAAATGGGTAAGGTTACCCTAAAACTATTAAAAGGAGGAAGTTTTATGAAAAAAATTATGGCAGTGATTATTTGCTGCACTATGCTTACCGCCATGCTTGCAGGATGTGGAGGTTCATCATCCAAAGATAATGATGCTAAGCAAACCCAGACAGACACAGCTGCTACAACAGAGGAGACAGCAGATGCCAGTACCCCTGCTGATGCCGCTGCAAAGGCAATTGCAGACAGAAAAGCAGAAGCAGAAAAGACAGGGAAGTATGAAAAGGTTGTATTAAGCTTTTTTACCTGGACCGGAGCACCGGCAGGTTTAGACAGAATAAATTCTCTTATTAAGACATACACAGAGGATAAGCTTGGTCTTGATGTAGAGCTTTCAATTCAGGATGTTGCTGCATACCAGCAGAACGCAAAATTAATGTTGTCCTCTGGAGAACAGATGGATATCTACACTACCTGTACTTTAAGTTACACAAATAGTGCTAATACAGGATATTGTCTTGATCTTGAAGAGGATAATCTTCTTCAGGACTATGGAAAGGGCATTATAAATGCTATTAAACCGGAATATATCAATGCATGCCGTATCGGGGGTAAGCTATATGGAGTTCCAGGTTTAAAAGACTATACGATTTCAACAGCTGCAATAATTATTGGTAATGAATATTTGGATGCAATTGGTTATGACTATAACGCCGCTGATCCTGATAACAAAGGCTCCATTAAAGCAGACTGGAATCTGATCAATGATTTATTCGCAAAATTACATGCAAAGTTCCCGGATAAATATGTATATTCAACCCAGGATAACATGCTTACACAGGGAAGCAGTGTTGATCCAATCGCTGGAGATTTCTTTGGCTCCCTGCTTGATACTGTAAATAGCCTAAAGGTTGAAAATACTTTTGAAAGCAGCATTTACCGTGAATGGTGTGACAGAATGTATCAATGGAATCAGGCTGGTTATATTTCACCGGATGCCCTTACTGATAAGACCGGGGCGTCAGCAAGACTTAAGTCAGGTGCTTGCATGGCTATGATGGCTTGTAGCAAACCTGGTTATAAAACCCAAATCTCTGGTGAATGCGGCAGACCGGTATCAGTGTTCCAGGTTGGTGAGGATATCCTGAAATCTTCAGCGGTTTCTTCATTCCCTTGGTGTATCAACCAGAATACTGCTGATAAGGTAGCTGCAGTACAGGTATTAAATGCATTTTATGAAGACCCTTACCTTTCCAATCTGCTGGTATGGGGTGAAGAAGGAACAGATTATGTTAAGACAGATGATGGACATATTACTTTCCCGGATGGTGTTGATGCTAATAATGCCGAATATTATACGACAATGCTTTGGTTAATGCCGAACTATTTTATTACAAATGTTTGGGATGGAGATCCACTTGATGTTTATGAACAAACAGCAGCCTTTAATGATAATGCACAAAAGTCAAAAGCATTAGGATTTACTTGGGATAATAGTGATTATTCAAGTGAGTTTACAGCACTTACCAATGTTTATGATGAGTGTGCTCCAGCATTAGCATATGGCTTTGTTGATCCGGAAAAAGGGATTCCTGAGTTTGTTAGTAAATTAAAAGCTGCAGGTCTGGATAAATATATGGAGGCGAAGCAGAAGGCTCTGGATGATTGGGCTGCTACAAATGGTATAAAATAATTTTATCTATGCATGGGAGGTGTCAAACATCTCCTGTGCATATTAAATTTTAAGGAGTAAGCGATGGCAAATAAAAAAAATAGTACTGGTCAATCATTACATAAGAAAAATTATGCAAAATATATTCCTCTTTATATCATGGCATTACCCGGGCTGCTTTATTTATTTATTAATAATTATATGCCTATGCCGGGCTTGGTTCTAGCATTTAAAAAATATAATGCCAGTAAGGGTATATGGGGATCCGAATGGATAGGCTTCAAGAACTTCAAATATTTATTTGCAACACATGATGCTTTTATAATTACAAGGAATACGATCCTTTATAATGTTGCATTTATTATCATAGGCACGATCTCCTCGATCACTGTCGCAATAATATTATCTGAGCTGCACCATAGAATAAAGAAGTTTTATCAATCCGTAATTCTGCTACCATTTATGATTTCTATGGTTATAGTAAGCTATCTGGCCTTCGGATTTTTATCAACAGATAATGGTTTTATCAACAATTCAATTCTGAAACCTTTGGGGATAGATCCAATATCGTGGTATATGGAGAAAAAGTACTGGCCTTTCATCCTTATCTTTATTAACACGTGGAAGGGCATTGGATATAGCTGTATTATCTATTTAGCTGCAATTATTGGGTTCGACAGGAGTGTTTACGAATCGTCGGCTATCGATGGAGCTACAAAATGGCAGCAAATCAGAAAAATTACAATACCACTCTTAAAGCCCACAATTATTATGTTGACATTACTTGCGGTAGGCAGAATTTTCTATTCTGATTTTGGATTATTCTATCAGGTACCTCAGAACCAGGGTGCGTTGTTCTCAGTGACAAATACCATTGATACTTACGTATATCGTGGTTTATTGCAGCTTGGTGACATCCCGATGACTTCAGCAGCCGGTTTATATCAGTCTTTTGTTGGATTTATACTTTTGATCACAGTTAACCAGATTATACGAAAAATTGAACCGGATAACGCTTTATTTTAGGAGGAGCCAGTATGAAGAGTATAGATGATAAAAGATTTCAGATAATTGGTCACATAGTAATGATTATTATTTCGGCACTTGCTGTTATACCAATTATCCTATTAGTAGTATCCTCCGTTACAGATAACGATGTGTTGGTAAGAAACGGTTATTCCTTTCTACCCGAAAAGTTAAGTATATATGCATATCAATATATTTTTAAAACAGGAAATTCTGTTATACATGCATATGGCATCTCTATCCTTTTGACTGTGTCAGGAACAATATTATCCATCTTGATCACAACCTTGCTGGCATATGTTCTGTCAAAAAGCAATCTGCCTTTTAGAAAATTCATGACAATTCTAGTGCTTTTCACAATGTTGTTTAATGGTGGATTAGTGCCAACTTATATTAATTACACCAATGTGTTTAATATTAAAAATACATTTTGGGCTTTACTGGTTCCCTCCTTATTATGTAATGGTTTTAATATATTACTTATGAAATCGTATTTTGTTTCCAGTATTCCGGGTGAAATTATGGAAGCGGCTAATATAGACGGAGCATCTGAATTCCAGGTATTTTACAAGATTGCGCTACCACTGGCAAAGCCGATTGTAGCTACGATAGGATTATTTTCAGGAATTGGATATTGGAATGACTGGATGAACGGCTTTGTTTATTTAACGAAAAGAACGGATTTATACTCTATACAAAATTTACTGAATAGGACGATGCAAAACATTCAATTTTTATCGCAGTATTCCACCAACGTAAAGGAAGCCGGTGCGGGACTTGCAGCAATACCAGCCGTTTCAATACGTATGGCCATGGCTGTTGTGGGGATATTACCAATATTGATTATCTATCCTTTGGTTCAGAATAATTTTGTCAAAGGTATTACACTTGGCGGTGTAAAAGGATAAATGCGCCTAGAAAAGGGTAGGTAGTTTACCGGGAGGAAATCCCGGCTGGCGAGGTCTGGCAAACCACGTGTAGCGAATCTTGGGCTTGGTCTAGCATTGGAAACGGTTAGCGAAACCGAAACGGTATCACTCTAAAAAAGCTAATAGAAAGTAAGCTAATAGAAAAAAAGCTAATAGAAAGAAAGCCCTGTGACATAATTTAATACTAGTCAGAAATAAAACAACTTATGTAAAAGCTATTACATAGAAAAATTAATAAGAATATTACTTTAGAGGAAATTAATATGAATTATAAAAATCCAATCATACCTGGATTCTATCCGGATCCAAGTATCTGCAAGGCAGGGGATATGTATTACATTGTTTGCAGTTCCTTTCAGTATTTTCCCGGCATACCCTTATTTGAAAGTAAGGATTTAGTCAACTGGAACCAAATAGGATGTGTTCTGACCAGAGATAGCCAGTTGCCTTTAGCAAATGCAGTAGCCTCAGAGGGTATCTATGCACCAACAATTCGATACTATAATGGCAGGTTTTATGTGGTAACAACAAATGTATCAGATATGGGTAATTTTTATGTCTGGACAGATGATATTCATGGAGAATGGTCAGATCCGATTAAAGTTGAGCAGGGAGGTATTGATCCGTCCTTCTATTTTGAAGCTGGTAAAGCCTACTTTATGAGTAATGGTGCAGATGATGAAGGAAATGCAGGGATTACCCAGTGTGAAATTGATATAACAACCGGGAAAAAACTAACTCCCAGTAAGAGAATCTGGACTGGAACAGGCGGAAGATTTCTCGAAAGTCCGCATTTATATAAAATTAATAATGAATATTATATCATGGGGGCAGAGGGTGGAACTGAGTATGGACACATGGTTGTTTATGCCAGAGGAAAGACACCCTACGGACCTTTTGAGAACTATCATGATAATCCGGTCCTTACCAATCGTAATCTTGGCGGCTACATGATACAAGGCTGTGGACATGCCGACCTTGTTCAGGACAATAACGGAAACTGGTGGATGGTGCATCTGGCATTTCGCCAAATGGGAAAATGGACTTTGTATCATACAACAGGAAGAGAAGTTTATCTCGTTCCGGTTACTTTTCATAAGGATGGTTGGTTTACTGCTGGTGATAATGGAACGACAAGAGCGACAATAGAAACCGATCGATTGCCCAAGGAGCTCGTACAAAAACCGTGTAAATCCTATGATTTTTCAAATATTACAATTGGTAAAGAATTATGTTTTATACGCAATCCTCATATGGAAAGATATAGCTTTGACGGAGTTTCCTTAAAACTAATCGGAAGTAAAACCACAATTGACAGTGAAAAAGGATCACCTACCGCATTACTAATACGGCAGCGGGAAATGAAGGGAGATATTAGCTGTGAAGTAACTGTCCTGGAGCAGGAAGCAGGCATTACTCTGTATATGGATGAGAAGCAGCATTATGACCTGGGGATACGAAGAACCGAAAGCGGTTATGACATTATTAAGAGAATTTGTATCGGTGATATTAAATATGTACAGCAGAGTGTTAAAATTAATTCTGAGGCAGACGAAATGACAGTAAAGCTGAGTATTCATGCGGAAGAAACAGAATACTCTTTCAAAGCGTCATGTAGGGAAGAAGTTTATATGTTGGGAGCTGCACAGTCCAAATATCTTTCTACTGAAGTGGCTGGTGGATTTACCGGTGTTATGATTGGCTTATACGCACAGGGAGATGGAGTAGATAGTACGTTACCGGCAGAATTTAATAACTTTAAGTATCATTATTAGTAATCATTCTTGCCCTTGGGGAAGTAGTCAAAATTATAAAAAATGTTGTCTCGATGCAAAAAGCCTTGTAAACTCAACATTTACAAGGCTTTTCTTTAATGTGTGCCCAGTGGGCACACGTTCTAACGGGTGAAAGTCCCCAATCCGCCCGGCAGTGGGAAGGATACAGCCGAAGCCAAGGGTGTCCATCGCGAGGTGGAATCTGAAGAAAGGATTAGGCA
>JAEWMZ010000435.1 GCA_023392995.1 Bacillota bacterium | reverse complement strand
ATATGGTTTTGCAATTGCATAAATATAGTGATTTCAAAGGAGGGGAAGGTATGATAAGCAGCTACTATACACCGCAGGATTTGGAGGATTTGGCGAAGAAGCTATATGCAAGGGAGAGGTCGATTACCCGCTTGGATGGCTGGTTTCTGGCAAAGGAGATTTATGAAAGCGTGATGGAGCTTAAGAAGGAGGAGCCCAATGTTTTAAGAACCGCCTATGCCTTACGGGCAGTGATCGAAGAACTACCGATCTATATCGATGAGAATAATATATTCGCCGGTACGCAAAGAGATGCTTTTGCAAGAAGCTATGCACTGATTAATCCGAATTTTCGTGTAAATACCTTTAATGGGTATTGTGATCCTACGCAGGTATTTCAGGATATCGAGCCAAACGAAGAATTTACTGCTCCAAGAATTGAGAAGGTGCGAAGAGCTACGAAAGAAAGTGAATATGTAACAGCCCTGAAGCAGGTCTATGATAGCGCCCAGGAAGATACCGCGGAGGTGGCTTATTTTATCGAGCAGGTCACAGGGCATTTAATACCTGATTTTAGACTGGCACTAAAACATGGTGTCAGATATCTTGTGGAAAGTATCAGAGAAAAAAGAATAGCAGCGGTCAGTGATAAGAAAAGGCTGCAATACCAGGCAATGGAGCTTACGTTGGAGACAGTAATTATTTTAGCGAACAGATATCTAGAGCTTGCAAGGCGGGAGATAGTTGCAGCGGATGACAAAAGAAAGAAGCAATTAGAGCTTCTCGTACATACCTTGTCGAAGGTGCCGGAGCAGGGGGCAGATTCCTTATATGAGGCGATCCAATCCTTCCTCCTGCTATGGCAGGTTATGTGCCTGGAGCAGGCACCCAATCCCTTCGCGTTTTCCGTTGGAAATGCGGATCGAATCTTTGAACCTTATCGGGAGAGGGAGGGATTAAGCAGAGAATATGCAGCGGGTCTATTAAAACACTTTCTTGTATATTTCAATGTGGGGGACCGCAGTTGGGCTATCTCCCAGAACATTATTGTAAGCGGCAAAGATAACGGGAATAACGACTTAACAAATCTAACCTCCTACGCGTTATTGGATGCATATTATGCTATGAATTTACCCCAGCCGATTCTTTCTGTTAAAGTACATAGGAATACTCCGGATCAATTGTATGAAGAACTGGGACGCTTCTTCTTTACACCCGGATGCCTGACCCCTTCCTTATTCAACGACGACTCTGTTTTTAAGGTGCTCAAAGGGCAGCAGGTCGCTCCGGAGGATTTGCCCGATTATTCCATTGCCGGATGTCAGGAGCCCCTGATCATGGGAAAAGACAACGGGAACACGACAAACAGCTGGCTGAATCTGGCGAAAATCTTAGAATTGACCTTAAACGATGGAAGATCTTTGTTAACTGGTAATAAGATCGGAAAATCTTATGAGGAATTGGGAATAACGAAGGAGCCAAAGGAAGTTCTAACAAAAATCAGAGAAGCCTTTTATAAACAGGCAGAATACTTTATCGACAGAATGGCAGAGCATGCCAACGGTGCCTCCTCCGCGGTTGCGAAGCTTCCAGTACCCTACCTGTCTTGCTTTATGGGAGGTATAGATAGCGGAATTGATACGCGGGATGACAAAGAGCAAGGAACCAAATATAATGGCAGTGGGTGCTTAATTCATGGTCTAAGTGTGGTTGCCGATTCCTTTGTTGCTATTGATACCTTGTTAAAGGAGAGACCGGAGGATTCTGAGCGTTTGCTTACCGCTTTGAAAACGGATTATTATGAAGAGGAAGGCTTAAGGCAATACTTAATGAAGTGTGATAAATTTGGCAACAACAAAGCAGCGGTTGATCAGGAAGCGGTAGAGCTTGCAACCAAGATCTCTAAGCTGGTACGTTCCAGAAGGAACTATCTGGGGAACCCCTTCCGGCCAGATTTCGCAACTCCAAGTACTCATCTGATTTATGGAAGCTTAGTAGGTGCGATGCCAAGCGGTAGAAAAGCAAAAGACATGTTAAACTATGGTGTTGATCCTCTCTATGGAGATGCTCAGAATGGACTGGGTTATCGTGTACTCTCAACTCAAAAGCTTCCCTATGAGCAGTTTAATGGGGGCTATGCTTCTCACCTGGGCTTGGATCCTAATTACTTTCGAGCCGCCACAAAGGAAAGCAAGGGAATGGAATTTAAAACAAAGGTTTTAAATCCCTTATTCTTTTCGAATAAAGCAGGAAGAATTGCACCCTTTTATCTCTATGTCAATATTACTACACCGGATACCTTAAGGAAGGTGCTAGCTAATCCTAAGAAATATGCCCCTAGCGGAGTGTATATTATGCGGATACATGGTACCTTTGTAAACTTTTTGGATCTTTCCCCTGAGATACAGGAGGATATTTTGAAACGATTGGATTTGCAGTCTACAAGCTGTTAAGCCATAAAATGAACTTATTAGACAATTGCGAAACTATATAGTTTTTTTAATTGTATACACAGCAGATACTATTTCTTCGCTCCAACGTTTCCTTCGGGCTTAGCTTCCGCTTCGAAACAGTATCTGCTGTGTATACAATAACTTCAATTAATGAGTTTCGCAATAACCTAAAATGAACTTATTATAAGGAGATCAGGGATGAAAAGTATAGGCTTGGATATTGGAACAACTACGGTTTGTGCAGTTGTAATAGATGCAGAAACGGGAAAGCTGATTTGTTCTCAGACGCTCGACAATGATTCAGCGGTGAAGGGAGGAGACAGCTTTGAGCGGCTCCAGAACGTAAATCGAATTCTGGAAATCAGCAATCAAGTCGTGGAGGGATTCCTTCGAAAATATGAGGATATCACCAGTATTGGAGTAACCGGGCAAATGCATGGGATTCTTTATCTTGACTTTGATGGAAAACCGGTAAGTCCGCTCCATACCTGGCAGGACAAAAGAGGAGATTTGATTTACAGGGATCAGCTTACTTATAGTGAGTATATAACTCAGATGACCGGATATCCAATGGCAACCGGCTATGGGCTTACCACTCATTTTTATCAATGGGCAAATGATAAAATCCCGAAGGAGGCGGTGTGCTTTTGTACAGTGCCGGATGTCGTGGCCATGCACTTAGCAGAAAAGAAGAGTCCTGTGATGCATCAAAGTATGGCGGCAAGCCTTGGCATTTATTCTCTGGAAACGGGAAGCTTTGATGTTTTGGCACTGAAAAAGCTGCAGCTGGGAAATCAATATTTTCCGGAGGTGGCAGCAGCCGAAGCAGCATACGAACCAAATTCCAGAGGAATTATAGTTTCCAGGGCTTTGGGAGATAACCAGGCTAGCTTTCTTGGTTCTATGAGTATGGACAGTAATATACTGGTGAACATTGGAACCGGAAGTCAGGTTTCGATATTCACAGATACTTATGAAAAGGATGTGGCAATCGAATTTAGACCGTATATCGATCACACTTATTTAATGGTTGGAGCACCGTTATGCGGCGGAGCAGCCTATGAGTTATTACGCAATTTCTATGAAAGGGTATTGGGACTATTCCAGTGTGAGGTACCGGAGAATATCTATGAGATTATGAATCAGGCAGCAGAAAGTGTTTATCATGCGGAAAATCACTTGTCAGTTGATACAAGATTTCACGGTACAAGATCAAATCCAGCACATCGGGGAAGCATTGAACAGATAAACGGCGATAATTTCACGCCGGAGGCCTTGACTCTTGGCATTCTTCGAGGGATTTGTGCGGAGCTTTACGAAATATATAGGAATATTCCTAAGTCAATCCAGGATTCCAAGGTGCTCATTGGAAGTGGTAACGGGCTTCGTAAGAACCCGGTTCTGCAAAAGATAGTGGAAGACACCTTTGGAAAGAAAGTATACATTCCGAGCTTTGAAGAAGAAGCTTCTTACGGAACGGCACTATATTCTTTATATTGCAGCGGCAGGTTTAATAATATGGATGAGATTCGTAAGTTGGTGCAGTCAAAATAGGGGGGAATTATGATTTGGGTGAAGACACAATGGTACCTTAAAAATGTATCTTGCACTTTATCGCTGCTATTTTAGAGCGACTATGTAGGAAGAATGCAGCTAATGATATAAGTTCATTAATAAAGTCATTTATTCCTCCGTATCTTGTATAACTTTGATTTCCATGAATATAAATTTATATAGATACTTTTTAGAGGTTATTGTATGGATATTTATGTTGTTAAGGAAGGGGATACAATAGATTCCATAGCAGAAGCCTATGGAGTAACAGCCAATCAATTGATCGTAGATAATGGTATAACAAATATTAATAATTTAGTTATAGGGCAGACTGTAGTAATCACATATCCCAGTAAAACCTATATAGTTCAAGAAGGGGATACCTTAAACAGTATTGCTGAAAATAACGGTATTACCTTTATGCAGATATTAAGAAATAATCCCGTCCTATATGAAAGACAATACATATATCCAGGTGAAACATTAGTCATAAGTTATGAAACCATTAGGCAATGTATATCGAATGGTTTTGCATATTCGTTCGTGAACGTAGAGGTATTGAAAAGAACCTTACCTTACTTGACCTTTCTTTCGGTGTTTAATTATAGAGTATCCGAAAGAGGAAATATTGAAAACTATGGAGAGGATAAGGAACTAATCCGATTGGCTAAAGCATATGGTACAATTCCGCTTTTAATGATATCCGCACTTTCAATACAGGGTGAACCAAATCCAATCGTCTCATATGAAATATTAATTAATCAGGAATATCAAAACCAACTGATCAGTAATGTGATTGCTATTATGGAGGAAAAAGGCTTTCAAGGAGTGAATTTATTAATTAGTCTTTTAAATGAGAGTAATCA
>JAEWMZ010000398.1 GCA_023392995.1 Bacillota bacterium | reverse complement strand
GGAAAAGATGGAATAAAGATTGTTGAGTTTGATCAAAGTGTTATTTATCAATCCGGAGTTGCTGTAGACGGAGCAGCTGTAGAGGATGGTAAGATGTATAAGGGTGGAGATGTTGAGATTCAAGAGAATATAGATGATAAACAAACTGGAACTGGTGATATGACTGTTACAGATGATCAGGGAAACACAGAAGAGGTAGCTGTACCGTATACGACGACGGATACTAGGGATGTAGTTGTAAAGAATGTTAAAAACGTATCTACTCCGGAAACCATAGCATTAGGTGGGCAGAACGCAGAGAAAACCAACAATACTGCCTATATCGCATTTATTGTAGTTGCTGTAGCAGGCATTGGTGGTCTTGGAACCGTAATTATTCGCAGCAATGCAAAGAAATCAATGAAATAAACAAAAGTATGTATTCCTGGAAAAGAAGCATAGATTACCTGAAACTCAAAAGATTGATGAACAGGAATTTATGCTTCTTTTTGACCTTAAACGAGTGTGCATCGCATGTAAACTAAATTTTGATAATAGCCTGCGAAACTTAATTTACGTATTTTGTTTAAAGCAAAGAAATATGGGATATTATTTTAGAGAGTACAAATTACAGAAAGAAGGGTTAAGATGAAGATAGAGATAGCTTCCAGTGCAAAAGAGTTTTTAAAGAAATATGAAAATGTTATGCTCCAGCGGGAAGCAGTGAGCCAGTTGGCATTTTATGGAGCATATCAGAGGAAGGATAATGATAATAGTACTGGTACTTTTGGTGCTATATTAGAGGAAGATAAAATAGTAATGCTATTTTGCAATATGTTACCCAATAATTTAGTGACCTATATGGTTTTGCAAGAGGGTATAATAGAGGCGGCAGCAGCTCTTGTTGACTATATTGTAGAGCAAGAGATTAAAATAAATGGAATCATCGGAAGAAAGGATGTTTGCCAGGGCTTCATGGATCAGTACCAAAAGAGCAAAGAAGGTACTTTTATCGAAAAGCTGGCAGCAGATATCATGGAGCTTCGTACCCTGAATGAGATTAAACCAACAGAGGGCATCCATCGTCTTGCACATATTAATGAAGTGAAAATGATAACCGAATGGATTATAGAATTCCAGATGGAAACCTTAACAAGTGAAATGGATTATGAAGCGGCACTATTGAAGGCGAGGCAATATATTAATTCCAGAGATGTGTACGTATTTGAAACCACCGAGCAAAAGGTGGTAACCATGGCCATTACCACGAGAAGATTGCAAAATGGAATTGCCATAGACTATGTCTATACTCCAGAGGAGTATAGGGGGCAGGGATATGCAGCTACCAACATGTATCATTTGAGCAGATCATTGCTGGCAGAAGGATATCAATTTTGTACGTTGTTTGTGGATAAGGACAATCTGTTGTCCCATAGAGCCTATGAAAAGGTAGGCTTTAACGTGCTGGAGGAAAGCCATGAGTTTGAGCTGATCGCCCAATAGCGATAGCAGCATTAGTAAATGCGCGGTATACTTGATTTTATTTTGGTACAAGTGTAAAATGAAAAAGAATCAATAGACATTTTACAGTGTAACGAAGGGAGTTTGTTTTATGAAAACGATTCGATGGGGTATCATTGGGGCAGGTCGTATCTCTACAAAGTTTGCAGCCGCCTTAAGTGCATTACAGGGGACAGAAATTACAGCAATCGCTTCCAGAAGCCAGGACAAAGCAGATCAATTTGCAAAGAGCTTCCAGATTAAAAAAGCATATGCAAGTTATGAAGAGCTGGTAAAGGATCCAGAGATTGATGTAGTATATATTGGTACTCCGCATACAGAGCATAAGGCTAATACAGAGCTATGTATACGTAATGGAAAGGCTGTTCTATGCGAAAAACCATTTACATTAAATGAAAAGGATACGAAGTATTTGATTTCGTTAGCAAGAGAATATAACGTGTTTCTAATGGAAGCAATGTGGACAAAATTTATGCCGGTGACAAAGACTGTGAAAGCATGGCTGCAGGAAAAGCGCATCGGCAAAGTAAAATATATGGACATTACGTTTGGATACAATGGTGGATATGATGTAAACGGCCGCCTCCTTAATCCGGAGCTGGCTGGCGGTGCACTACTCGATGTAGGTATCTATCCGCTTACCTATACCATACATATGATGGACAAACTGCCGGAGCAAATCTCCAGTACAGCATATTTGGGTCAAACTAAAGTGGACGAAGTGAATGCAATATCAATGCGGTTTGAAGATGGAGCGATAGCCAGACTGGGCTCTTCGGTTACTGTAGATATGCATAATCAGGCGGTGATTATCGGTGACCAGGGAAGGATAGTAGTACCGAACTTTTGGAAAGCTGAAGCAGCAGAGCTTTATGATAAAGATGGAACATTAATTAACACCTATGAGGTACCATTCATTGTGAATGGTTATGAATACGAGGCGGAAGCGGTAAATGACTGCCTAAGAAGTAATAAAAAGGAATGTGATTTACTTCCTCTGGCAGATACATTAGAGGTTATGAAGCTGATGGATCATATGCGTAAGGATTGGGGATTAATCTATCCACAGGAAAGCTAAGGTGTGTCTGAACACCCAAGAATAACTGGATAAGAATTTTCGTTTCTGCAAATTAATTCACAATTTTTACATAGTTAGATGCTATACTCTGAGTAATAAGAATAATAGATAATTGCGAAACTTGTTAACTGAAGCTATTGTATCCACTGCAGATACTGTTTCGAAGCGGAAGCTAAGCCTGAAGGAAACGCCCCTGCGAAGAAATAATATCTGCGGTGGATACAATAACAAAAACTATATTGTTCCGCAATTACCTAATAAGAATAAAATATGGAGGTGCCAAATGGATCAGCTGAAGATTTTAGTGGTGGATGATGAGAGCAGAATGAGAAAGCTTGTAAAGGATTTTTTGGTACGCAAAAATTATGAAGTAATTGAAGCAGAGAATGGAGAGCAGGCAATTGACTTGTTTTTCTCTAAGAAGGATATAGCACTGATCATTCTGGATGTAATGATGCCAAAATTGGATGGCTGGGGTGTTGTGAAGGAGGTCAGACAATACTCTAAGGTTCCGATCATAATGCTGACGGCAAAGGGTGATGAAAAGGATGAATTACAAGGCTTTGATTTAGGAGTGGACGAATACATATCGAAGCCTTTCAGCCCGAAGATTCTGGTAGCAAGGGTGGAAGCTGTACTCAGAAGAACCACTACCACGGAAGAGGAGTCGATCGAAATTGGAGGCATTATTCTTGATAAAGCTGCACATCAGGTAAAGATCGATGGTGTCGAAATTGAATTAAGCTATAAGGAATTTGAATTATTAACCTATTTTGTTACTAATCAAGGAGTCGCGCTTTCACGGGAAAAAATTCTTAATAATGTGTGGAACTATGATTATTTTGGAGATGCAAGAACCATAGATACCCATGTAAAGAAATTAAGAAGTAAAATGGGGCCAAAGGGTGATTTTATCAAAACAATATGGGGGCTGGGTTATAAATTTGAGGTGGATGAATGAAGCATTCTCTTCGATTTAAAATAACCTTTTTCTTAACAACGATGGTGGTCTTGACAATATTCCTAACCTGGTTTATTAACAAGACCTTTTTGTCTGATTTTTACATTCATAGTAAAGTGAATAATTTAGACGAGGTATATAAAAAGGTAATTGAAATCTATTCCAAAAGCGATAAAGATTATAATCTATCGGATGAAGATACAGAGAAAATGGAACAGCTGGCATATAATTATGATGTGGATGTATACATTTATAATGCTTATCAGGGAATGGTGTATCCGGAGCCGGACAACATTGGATTGAGAGAAAAAGCAATAATGCAGGATACGGAGATGTACATTTTTGGCTTTTCCAGTGATGCCTTTGGTCGGAGAAATATATTAAAACAAGCCAATAATTATATTATATATAGCATACATGACTATCGTACTGACGCCAGTTTTATCGATATGTTAGGTTTGTTTGAGGGGAATGAGAGTACGGCAGGAAGTACTGGACAAGATAATGCAGAGGATTCTACCTCGAACGATAATTTACCCCACAATAAGAAAGCTGATAATATTGTGTTGTTGCGTGCAAATTTTGACAGTATAGAAGAGAGCGCAGCAGTTGCGAATCAATTTCTTGCTTATATCGGAATTGCAGCGGTACTTCTCGGCTCCCTGGCTATGTTTATATTTAGTAAAAAATTCACAAAACCGATTCTCGAAATGGCTGGGATAGCGAAAAGCATGTCGGATTTGAACTTTGAAGTAAAATATAAGGTAGAGACGAAGGATGAGATTGGTGAACTGGGAATCAGCATTAATACCTTATCGGACAAACTGGAATCAACTATTACAGAATTAAAGCAGGTTAATAATGAATTGTTGACAGATATACAAAAGAAAACTGAGATAGATGAAATGAGAAAAGAATTTCTGTCAAACGTATCCCATGAGTTAAAAACACCCATATCACTAATTCAAGGTTATGCAGAAGGCTTAAAAGAGAATATAAATGAAGATGAAGAGAGCCGGGATTTCTATTGTGAAGTAATTATTGACGAAGCAAATAAAATGAATCAGCTGGTGAAAAAGCTTCTAAGTTTAAATGAATTAGAATTTGGAAATAACCAAGTTGAATTTGAACGCTTCGACCTTGTTGCCATGATACGTACAGTTCTTAATTCTACGGAAATATTATTTAAACAAAAGGAAGTAACCCTTCATTTTGATCAGGAAGAGCCAGTCTATGTCTGGGCTGACGAATTTCTTATTGAGCAAGTGGTAACCAACTATATCAACAATGCATTAAACCATGTTAGTGGGAGCAAGATTATAGAAATAAAACTGATACCCAGAGAGGATACCCTGCGCATTGCAGTCTTTAATACGGGAGATAATATACCGGAAGAAGATTTAGAAAAGATCTGGATTAAATTTTATAAGGTTGACAAAGCGAGAACCAGAGAATACGGCGGAAGCGGTATTGGACTTTCCATTGTCAAGGCAATAATGAAATCGCATAATCAAGAATGTGGTGTGATTAATCGTTCAGTCGGAGTGGAATTCTGGTTTGAACTTGCTACCAAATAAATGTTATTTCAGAAGAATTGAATTTGATATTTTTCTAATAAAAAGTGAAGCTGCATCTATGGAATAAGGAGGCAGCTTCGCTTTTGTTTTATATTAATAAAATAGTAATATCGACTCTCACACTGGTAAATCTCGTTAATTCTTGTTGCTGAATGTTATAAATAGTGATAATATGAATTAGCAGAAGTGATTTGAGCTTCTATAAAAGACATGTATTTGCACCGTGCATCTCGATTATTGAAACGACAACGTTGTTTCAATCATTATTAATTATCAAGAGTGGATTGGCTTTTGATCAAAGGCGCCAAGTTTGCGCCGTGCAAGGCGGACTGGAGGAATAGGTTGATGAAGCGACTAAAACTTATATTAATATTGGTAATATTATTATCTTTCACAGGATGTATACAGGAGTATAAATATACCGAGGAAGAGAGCAATGCTATTGCAGAGTATATGGCAGGGAGACTTCTGGCAGAGGATCATAGGTATGGACAAGAGCTGACAGCTCTTGATGAACTGACACCGGAACCTGGTTCAAAGGATAAATTCGTACACACCGTCGTTACAGGAAATACAGTCAGTACAAACAACCAGTCAATTAATTTCAAGGGAGATAAGAAAACGGATTCAGGTACGGAGAAAGGCAATAATCTTTCTAGTATACTGGGAGGAAAATACTTTGATCTTAAGTATAAAAGTCATGAGTTGGCTGAGATTTATCCGAACGAAGAGAAAAATCCGTATTTCTCACTAACAGCACGTACGGGTTATCGACTACTGGTGGTATTATTTACCGTATCTAACAAAACTGATCAGGAACGAGAATTCAATCTAAGTAATACCGATGTTGATTATCAATTGGATGCTGATGAAAGTACGGTCTATAAACCACAATTTACTTTGTTGGAGAATGATTTAAGATACATTGATGTAAAGGTAGGTCCGAACAAATCCACAGAAGCCTTATTGGTATTTGAAATATCAAAACAGATAGATGTTTCTAATATGAAGCTTACAGTTACGAGAGATAAGAGTACTTCAACAGTTAAAATTAAATAGAAGCAAGAAGGAGAAGAGTCATGGGCTTTATTGAGAGAAAAAGGATTAAGTTCTTTGGGTTACCTTTCAGCTTTACTAAATACACAATAGTAGAGGAGAAAATTACAATTAAGTCGGGGTTTCTGGAGATAACTGAAGATGATGCTTACATGTACAAAATTCAGGATGTACGTCTGACCAGAAGTTTAATGGAGCGTTTGTTTAAAATCGGAACCATAACCTGCTATACGGGTGATACTACACATCCAGAACTTACGTTATATCACATCAGGCATTCCAATGAAATAAAAGACTATATTATGCAATATTCAGAAGAGTCTCGCAGAAAAAGAAGGGCGTTGCATACCCTTAGCCTGGATGCTCAAGCAATTGAGGAAGAGGAGCTGGAATAAGTTTATTGGTAGATAATTATTTGGTATGAAAAAAGTTGAAATTACTCCTTGACATTTGACAGTACAGACTATATACTAAAAATCCACCGTTGATGAACAACCACGAAAAAAGTAGAATAAAAATAAAAAAGTGGTTGACATAACAAGGTGCATGTGATAAACTAAGAAAGTTGACGGAAAACAACAGAAAAGTTGTGAAGTTGACAAAATAAAAAATGAACCTTGATAATTGAACAGTAAAACAACCCTGAAAATTCTAAAATTATGAATCTTCACATGAGATTCAAAAATAGATTTTCATTGATGTCGAAAGACATCACGAACCGTATCGATATAGAAAAGTCATTCGTGACTGATTCGTATGGATACACCACAAAAACAGTAAAGATAACAGGATGCTTGACAGTAACGAGTTGAAAGACGAAGTTACACAAATGGCTAACGTTTATCTGACTGGATCAAAAACTTAAACATGAGAGTTTGATCCTGGCTCAGGATGAACGCTGGCGGCGTGCCTAACACATGCAAGTCGAACGGAGTT
>JAEWMZ010000394.1 GCA_023392995.1 Bacillota bacterium | reverse complement strand
AATGAGTCTAAATATATGATGTGGATAACTTACCTGGAAATCCATAAAACAGAGAAAAGATTTCCACAATTGCTATTTTGGGTGAAAACAGGTTACGTTAAAGAAGTTTACCTTTCAGAGCTGAAATTCCTGGAAAAAGCTTGACACACCCGGTAACATGTGCTATAGTAATGAATTGTGACGTGAGAATACTTGAGCCAAAGCCCCGGTAACAGTATTTGAGATCGTATGACGTGAAAAATGACAGAATGCTTATCACAGCAAACCGATGTCATTAAAAGAATAAAATTCGAAAATACATTTTCATAAGGAGGAAAACCGATGAAAAGTTATATGGCTAGTCCAGCAACTATTGAAAGAAAATGGTACGTAGTTGACGCTACAGGACATACATTAGGTCGTCTCACATCTGAGATCGCGGCTATTTTAAGAGGTAAAAACAAACCTACTTTCACTCCTCACATTGATACAGGTGATTACGTAATTGTAGTGAATGCAGATAAGATTAAGGTAACTGGTAAAAAGTTAGAGCAGAAGATCTATTACAATCACTCAGATTATCCAGGTGGTATGAGAGAGACTACTTTAGATCAGATGTTAGCTAAGAAGCCGGAAGAGGTTATTAGACTTGCTGTGAAAGGCATGCTTCCAAAGGGACCTTTAGGAAGATCTATGATCACTAAATTACACGTATACGCTGGAGCAGAGCATCCTCATGCAGCTCAGAAACCAGAAGTATTAGTAGTAAAATATTAATCGGAGTTTGAAAGGAGGAAATAACATTGGCTAAGGCAAAATATTACGGAACCGGTAGAAGAAAGAGCAGTATCGCTAGAGTATACTTAGTACCTGGTACTGGTAAGATCACAATTAATAAAAGAGATATGGATAGCTATTTTGGTTTAGATACCTTAAAGTTAATCGTTCGTCAGCCTCTTGCACTTACAGAGACTGCAGATAAATTTGACGTATTAGTAAATGTTAAGGGTGGCGGTTTCACCGGACAGGCTGGTGCAATCAGACACGGAATCTCCAGAGCATTATTACATGCAGATGCAGATTACCGTCCAGCTCTCAAGAAGGCTGGCTTCTTAACAAGAGATCCTCGTATGAAGGAAAGAAAGAAGTACGGCTTAAAGGCAGCTCGTCGTGCTCCTCAGTTCTCAAAGAGATAGTCTGTGCCATTTGTGGAATCGTGCAAAACCGCATATTTACTGGCTTCTTGAAGTTGTGGGATGTCGTGAAAAGGTGTGGATTTGATACGGTAACTAACACACAACTAACAAGTAACTAACAAAAATATAGGATGTTTTCAATGCCATTTGGTGTTGAGAGCATCCTTTTTTGTTGTAATTTTTTTCATTGGCAAAGTTTTTGAAATAGTCCTATTCATTATTTTGTTCTCCTTCACTATTTGAGTTACATTTGAGACTAAATTAGGTTGATAGCCTTTACCAGTTCCTGTACATCAAAGTGGGTATATACCTTTTCTGTCAGAGACATGGCTCCTGAATGTCCAGCAATCTTTTTAATTATGGTCTGGTCGACTCCTGCTTCTGCAAGTAAGGAAATGCAAGTATGTCTGCAACAGTGCGGAGTCTTCTCGATGTTTAAGTTCTGCATGAGTGGAGTGAAATAACTGTCATAGTAATTGCGATAGAGAAAATGCTTATTATCCTCAGTATGAAGCATATATTCGCACTCTGGAGCAGAATCAAACCATGACTGATAAAAAGGAAGAACCTTGTCGGCGATTGGAACTTTACGGATTCCATTCTCGATTTTGCTATTGATTACATCAAAATACTGTTCGTCAAGATGTACATTTTCTTTCTTTAAATCCAAAAGTTCAGAAACACGTAATCCATTATAAATGAGCATTAGCACAATCTGATAATACTTATCATCTTTCTGTTCCCAGATTTGTGTTAATCCACGAAATGTATTTACACCAGCAACGCTGTCAGTTGTACTACAGGATAAGCTTCGAGAAGAAGCAAGATCCTGCTTTAAATTCAATATCCATGAAATAATTGGTGATAAGAAGAAAGGCAGGATTCATGATTTATCGGTAGCGGAATATAAGGTACAACAGGAACTTCAAAACCATCAAAAGGTGGAATCCAAAAAGCAATTTCTAGAAACTTCCGTGGATTTTGCTAGACAGAAATTAACCAATTTGAAACTCCAGTATGATGAAATGGATGAAGAAATCCAATCAGAACTAACGGATAAAAAGAAAATAGTTGAATCCTTAAATACACAATTGGAAACCAAGAAGTTAGTGTTAGAAATTGCAGATGAAGAACTAAAACAGAAAAGTTCTTTTCTGGAATTACTGGATGTTGTGAAGCAAATGATTCAGTCGTATTTACCACTACAACCAGATATAGAAGAATTTGCAAATACGGTGGAAAGGGGCGAAAACATTACAGCTGGAAACTCCTTTCGAAGCTTTCTTTCTACACTGGGGCAGTTGCTATAATCTTTTAAGGAAATGGTTCAGGAAGGTTTCTGTTGGTTTCCTCGATTGATGAGATGGAATACAAGCAAAGGAGAAGTTGCTCCAGTATTTTGTGATGATCCGGGTGGATACAATTACAAGTTGGAGGCATTTCGGAATATTGAGACAAAGGCAATTTATGGATTGGAGAATCTGAAAGGGGAAATTTGTTCAGATAATCGGGTTGGGACACTGGAGCAGATAAAGGGAAGCGTTGAGGTGATACAGCAACAGGTAAGAAGTTTGGAAGTCAGAACAGATAGAGATATAAAAAATAATTTCATAGTAAAGGGTGGTGCCTTAGAATAGATGTATTCATAAGGCACTGCTCAATGATTTGACAGAAATGAGATTAGGAATGAAAATTAATAGTCGGTATGATAAAATTATTGTAAGTCGAGGTGATAGAATGAAATATTTAAATGGAGCAGATATTTTGCCAGAAGAATTGATGAACGAAATAAGAAAGTATGCCGAAGGTGTGTATATTTATATTCCAAAAAGTAATGTAAAACGCAATAAATGGGGAGAAAACACAAATCATCATCGTGAAATGGAATTAAGAAATTTGCATATTTATGATAAATATTTGGAAGGTGTTGATTATACCGAATTAGCTGATTGCTATCATTTGTCTATTAAGAGTATTAGAAGAATTGTGTTATTGCAGAAAAAAAGAATGGAGCCTGTTAGAGCGATGATGAAAGAAATATTAAAAGAATGGAATATAGATGATTGCCCAAAACAAATATACCATTCAACTTGGAGTGTAAAAGAAACATTTGTACTAAAAGAATATAGCGATAAAAATGCTTTACAAAGAAATATCCAAATGCACAAAATACTTCGTGAAACAGGAGTTCCGGTTCCAGCGGTTTGCCCACTTATAGATGGTAAAGAATTCTTTGAAAAAAATGACAAAATGTATATACTTACAACGAAATTGAAGGGAAAAAATATTATTGATATCGACAAGGTGGATAAATCTTGGTTTTTTAATTTTGGACAAATTATCGCAAAACTTCATGTGGCATTTAGAGAATGCGAAAAAACAATGAGTTTTTGGAATAATAGTTTACTGGAAGAAATGGAAGGATGGGTAACTAGAAACTTAGATGAATATAAACCAGAATACATATCAATAAATGAAATTACAGAATCTATTCGTCAGTTATCAGAAGTATATCGAGAGTTGCCCAAACAATTAATACATAGAGATGTGCACTTGGGAAATTTTTTGTTTGATAATATGCAGTTTTCAGGATATATTGATTTTGATTTAAGTCAGAGTAACATAAGAATTTTTGATATTTGTTACTTTCTATTAGGGTTACTACTTCAAGAAGATAATAATCAGGTCAACGAAGAATGTTGGTTTGAAATTTTTAGTCAAGTGATTAATGGATATGATTCAATTGCAAATCTGAAACAAGTTGAGCGGTGTTCTGTTTCATGTGTTATGAAGAATATAGAATTACTATTTGTAGCATATTTTCTAGGAATCGGAGATGACAAATTGGCAAAAGACTCGGCAGATTTGTTTCGGTTTGTATCTGAAAATGAAGAGAAAATATTGGATGCTGTGATGAAATGATAGAATATTTGTTTAATAATCAAAAATATACATTTGAAGTGGATCCATCATTGTTTTCGCCTAAGAGGATAGACAAGGGAACCGAATGTATGCTTAAGAGAGTAAACTTTAGTAATTCAGATAAAGTTCTTGATTTAGGGTGTGGATATGGGGTAGTAGGAATTTTGATTAGCCAATTTGTTGATCAAAATAATGTGTATATGTCAGATGTATCAGAAGTAGCCGTAAAAATGGCAATAAAAAATGCAAAAGATAATGGAATAGATAATCCGAAGGTGATTTTAAGCGACGGATTATCAAATATAATTGACAAGGATTTTTCGATTATTCTATCGAATCCGCCGTATCATGTGGATTTTAAAATTCCGAAAGATTTTATAGAAAATGGCTTTCGCCATCTTAAGTATGGTGGTAAAATGTATATGGTAACAAAAAGAAGAGAATGGTATTTGAAAAAGCTAAAAAGCGTGTTCGGTGGAGTAAAAGTTTATGAGATTGATGGATATTACGTTTTTGAAGCTGAGAAGAGACAGATAAAGCAAAAGGTGGAGCGGGACAAAAGGACAATGTCAAAAAAGCTAATACGGAAGTATGAGAAACAACATAAGGTTTCATTAGTTTGATATTTTTATAGTCATAAAAGTATTATCGTCTGATCCACACCAGCTTCCGCTAACATAGAAATACAGGTATGTCTACAACAGTGAGGTGTACGGTCAATCTTTAGCTGTTCCATCAATGGCTGGAAGTAGCTGTCATAATAGTATCTGTATTTAAAGTGCTTACCGTCTTCCGTATGAAGCAAGTATTCGCAGTCGGGTAAAGAATTAAACCATGACTGATAAAAGGGAAGAACTTTATTGGCAATTGGAACTTTACGGATACCATTTTCCGTTTTACTGCTGATTACATCAAAGTATTGCGCATCTAGATGAACATTCTCTTTCTTCAAATCTAACAATTCAGAAATTCTAACTCCGTTATACAAGAGCATAAGGATAATTTGATAGTACTTGTCATCTTTTTGTTCCCAGATTCGAGTAATCTCTTCTTTATCAAATTTGTTGCGGTCATACTTGTTTGGATTTCGGTCTTTGTATTGAAGGATATCCACAAAAGAAGAGTAATCTTTGTTACAAATATCGTTTTTTAATGCAAAGTCATACAGCTGAATAAAGAGGACTTTTATCTTCTTTAAGGTTGGAAAATTCTTTCCACAGGTATCAATGACTTCCTGTAAATCAACCAGTTTCAAATCCTTAAATACTTTGTTGTAAAGTGATCTGCAAGCCTTATAGGATGCAATATAGCCCTTTACATTGGATTCTGATACAGATGCATATTTTCGCTTTGACCATTCTTCGTAAACATCCAAAAAGGTCATCTTAGCAGCTTTGAGATCAAAAGGATTCTTATTATAGTCGGCAAGCATCTGTAGTCCTTCTGCCTTGGTTGGGGCATACCCGATTATAATATAATCCCTTACTTGTTTATCCTTTGCCTTGTCATAATGCCATCCAACGGATTTTTTGACAGCGTAAGGATGGTGGCGTTTTCCGGAAAGCTTTGTTACACTTCCATAGCCATTTGGTAACTTCATTCGCACCATTCCTTTCGTATATTTATTTGTAAAATCTGCAATGCAGAATAATACCGTAGTAAAAATAAATAATTCTAATCATGAATGACCTTTGTAACACTTGGTCTGATTGTCTTCCAGATATCATAATTGTCATTTGTCTGACTACCAGATTCCAATAATTCTTTCATTGCCTGCCAGTCTTTTAGAAACTGAATAAGGCTCTTATCTTCAAAGAAGATACCCGGTTCTCCTTTTAAGTCTCTTAATTTCACATCAAACACTTCATCAATCGGCAGCAGAAAATAAGGTACAACAAGAGCTTCAAAACCTTCAAAAGGTGGAATCGAAAAAGCAATTTCTAGAAACTTCCGTAGTTTCTGCTAGACAGAAATTAACCAATTTGAAACTCCAGTATGATGAAATGGATGAAGAAATCCAATCAGAGCTGACGGATAAAAAGAAAATGGTTGAATCGCTTGATACACAGTTGGAAACCAAGAAGTTGGTGCTGGAAATTGCAGATGAAGAACTAAAACAAAAAAGTTCTTTTCTGGAATTATTGGATGTTGTAAAGCAAATGATTCAATCGTATTTACCACTACAACCTGACATAGAGGAATTTGCAAATACAGTGGAAAGGGGAGAAAACATAACAGCTGGAAATTCATTTCGAAGTTTTCTTTCCAAATTGGGACAGTTATTATTATCCTTTAAGAAAATGGTTCAGGAAGGTTTCTGCTGGTTCCCTCGATTGATGAGATGGAATACAAGTAAGGGAGAAGTTGCTCCAGTATTTCGGGATGATCAGGGTGGATATAGTTATAAGCTGGAGGCATTTCGGAATATAGAGACAAAGGCAATCTACAGAGTAGATAATTTGAAGGATGAGATTTGCTCAGAGAATAGGGTTGGGACATTGGAGCAGATACAGGGGAGTGTAGAAGAACTAGAGAAACAGATTGGCAAACGAAGTGAGTATTCTGGCTGGCTCATCCTCAGAAACAAAAATAAAAAATAAAAATGTAATATATATATTGCAAAAAGACAGAAATATGTTATACTATGCAATATAAGGAGGTGCTTTATATGAAGAATAAGCGAATGAAAATTGCTCGCATGGAATGTGATATGAAACAAGAAGATTTAGCAAAGGCTGTTGGAGTAACAAGACAGACTATTGGATTAATAGAAGCAGGAGATTACAATCCAACGCTAAACTTGTGTATAGCAATCTGTAAAGCATTAAAAAAAACATTAAACGATTTATTTTGGGAGGATTCGAAATGAAAAGAAAAAATATGTATGATGAAAGAGTTTTAGAACAGCGACGTAAAGTAAGTAGTGAGGTAGATGGGATTTTAATGATAGTCCTTCTGGTATCAATATTAGTACAACAATTTTATCTAAATGCTCCGTTTAAACAATATGCCGTTGAATTTATATGTTTTTTTGGAATGTCCATTTACAAGTTAGTGCGATATATGACATTGGGGCTTGATATTAACAGCGAGGGAAAACGTGCAAAAATCATGCCTTTAATCAATAGCTTAGTAGCTGGAATTACCGTAACGGTAATTAATGGAATTTTGAACTACACAAGATACGCAGAACACTATATAGAGGATGGCATAGGTTATTTCATTGCAGTATTAGCTATTACATTTATTAGTGCAACAGTTTTTTGTTTTATTGTAATATCGTTTTTTTATCATCTGAATAAGATAAAGCAAGATAAAATTCAAAAGCGGTTGGATGAGGATGAGGAAAACCAATAGCATAATAGCGTCCTGAGACGTAATAAAACGCCCTGGTGTGAAACGTATGTACAACAATGTCTTCTATAAATCCTTTATTCTCGGGCCTTTCAAGCTCTCAAACGGTTGACAAAGAGATAATAATTATAAAATTCAAATCCCTAGGACAGAAATGTTTTGGGGATTTTTTGTGCTATTAAGCATATACTATTATTGTTGACGTACAGATATCTGTACGGTATAATAAGAGTACAGAAAAACGTACGAAATGGAGGTGCTTTTATGTTAGCGGTTAACTATACAACGTTAAGAGATAATATGAAGACATATATGGATAAAGTCACAGATGATTATGAGACAATGATAGTTACAAGAAAGGATAACAAAAATGTTGTTATTCTATCCGAAGAGTCTTATAACAATATGATGGAAAATATATATGTAATGGGAAATAAATGTAATTATGATTGGTTAATGGAATCAAAGGCTCAGTTAGAAAATGGAATGGTATCCACACATGATCTTCCTGAGGTAGAAGCTGATGAATAAGGTATTTACGAAAAATGGATGGGATGATTATATTTATTGGCAAACGGAAGATAGAAAAACATTAAGAAAAATAAATCAATTAATTGAAGATATATCTAGAAGTGGAAATGAAGGAGTTGGAAAGCCAGAAGCTCTAAGTGGAAATCTGGCTGGTTTTTGGAGCAGAAGAATAAATGATAAAGATCGTTTGATATATAAAATTGACAATGAAAATATCTATATTCTGGCTTGTAGATACATAGATAATCAATACAAAATTCAAATCCTCAGAACAGAAATGTCTTGAGGATTTTTATATTAGTTCACTCTATTGTTAGAAAACTTATTCCCAAATCTTCATCCAAAATTCAAATGGTCATGCTATACTAATTAATAATGGCCTTAAGCTTCGTAGTTTTATTAAAGCTATGAAATGAATGCTGAAATCAACAATATTAGAAAGAGACATTGAAATTAAGAAAGGAAGCAACAGCGATGCAAAATCAGCAATATCGTGTACTATTTCTTGAGGATGAACCAACAATACGGGATGTGCTAAAAGAATATATGCTTATGTCCAATTACCATGTAATGGAGGCGGACAATGGAGATACTGCCATAGCATTATTAAACCAACATAC
>JAEWMZ010000382.1 GCA_023392995.1 Bacillota bacterium | reverse complement strand
CGATATGGCACATACAAAATGGATGTGTAAATATCACATCGTCTTTACACCTAAGTATAGACGAAAAATCATTTATAATCAATACAAAGAAAGTGTACGAGATATCATAAAACAATTATGCAGTTATGCATTTCACACTACTCTCCTAAGAAATATTCTAACAGTTCCTTATAGCGATCTTGCGCCGAGTAACAAGTATCTATAAGATATCCTCTTTCCTCTGAGAATTCTTTTAATCCCCTATAATAAAATAATTTATGCTGCTCATCAATAATAAACGGATCCACCCCATTCTTTAAACACTCTTTAAACATAATCATTCGTCCAACTCTTCCATTCCCATCTTGAAACGGATGAATTGATTCAAACTCATAATGAAATTCAATGATATCCTCAAATGTAATATTGGAGATTTGATTATAATTAATTAGCAATTTAGCCATTTCACCTTTTACTTTTGAAGGTGCAACTGTTTTTTGATCCCCTATCATATTGGGTTTCATTTTATAGTCTCCCACATTAAACCATTCTTTTCTACTATCTGATGTATTACTTTTTAGTATTTTGTGAAAATTCTTTATCATATCTTCTGACAATTTTTGATCTGCTATATCCACCATATAATCAAAACACTGAAAATGATTTATTGTTTCCATAATATCATCAATTGAAACTGCTTGTTCTTTCTCTATAGCGATTGTATTAGTTTCATAGATATATCTCGTCTGGTCTTCTGACAATTTACTACCTTCAATTCGATTCGAATTATATGCTAATTTTACTTGTGTTTGATGATACAAGCCTCCCTTTAACTTCATACTCTTTTCTTCTCTAAGCAAGTTAAGTAGTAGACTATCGGTAGTGTTACTCATCTCAATTATATCACCCGGTTGGCAGCTTAATGTTTTACAAATGTCATCAATAATTTTCATTGATACATTCTCATTCTTTGCTAGTTTTGCCATTGTAGTTGATGACATTCCTATACGCTTCTGCAGCTCAGTCTTTGAAATATTTTTTTCTGAAAGTAATTGAAATAGCTTCGTATACTGAATCGGCACATAATCACGCTCCTTATGACTAGTATATCAAAATCATTTGCTATTGTAAAGATTATATAAATTATCTTTACTATTATAAATTCACCCCGGACTTACTAAAAAACTCCCAAGGTAAACGCCCTGAGAGTTTCTGATTCGTTTTTTCACACTAGTGATTCTCCATAAACAGGATTTCTTCTATTGGTTTTCGCGGGCGCGGGTTCGGGTATTCCTCTGGGTATCCAACTGCGATCGCAGATATTAACTTTAGCTTCGGAATACCAATAAACTCTTCTATGTCTTCTTCTGTATATACAGTATCTCGTATCCAAACTGTCCCAAGTCCTAGATTAACCGCTTCCAAGCAAATATGTTCGATCGCTGCACCTATGGATAATACATCTCCGATGAGCCAATTATCGTCCTTTTCCCAAAAGGTTAGTATTAATATAGGTGCATTCTTGATAATTTCTGCGGATGATTTTGAACTATTAACATAGCCCGGTAATTCATATTTACTTTCGTCAAATAGACTTAGCATGATATCTGCTACCTGATCCTTCTTTTTACCCTCCAATATTACAAACTTCCAGGGCTGTCTGTTTTTTGCTGACTGACATAGCCTTGCCATTTCAACCATTTGATAAAGCTTTTCCTGCTCAACGGTTCTTGACTGAAATTTTCGAATGCTTCTTCTGTCTTTAATAACTTCTTCAAATTCCATCTAGGTATCCTCTCTTTTCTGTTATATACGCCACTTCTATTTTAATCAAAATCCGTCCTTATTTCCCGTCTTTCCTTGCGTAATAATGTCTGCCGACTCTTTGAATGAACTCCTTCATTCAAAACCTAAAAACCAACCTAATTTCCGCACCAGTGCGGCTTTTGAATAGACTGCTATAATACAATAAATAAAAAATCTATCCCTTTCTTATGTTCCCTTGGGTAAGTATTCTTAATTTCTCCAAGGTCATAGACATCCATTTATATCAACACGAAATGTCGGTAATGATACCAAACGTTTCATTCTAAAAAAGGATGCTTAGACACCCTCAGGCATCTAAACATCCGATCTGCGCCGTCTCATTCTCCTCTTCGTATGCATCCTCCAGCTTTAACGAATTCTCAATTAGTTCTTGAAGGAATTTCACACGAATGACTGCCTGCTGCCAGTTTATAGAGACCTGACTGCATTTACTCTTTTCCTTTGCTACCTCAGCTATGATCTTTAATAACTCCTCTATGACAGCTTTTGTGAGATAACCCCCTCTCCAATGAAAGGTTAGGACTTTATCTTTTTTTAATGCTTGCTGGCAACGCCTTACTACATCTTCCTGCTTGGTAAAGGAGAGTTTTTTCTCCTTATAGTAAAAATGATCACACTCATCGCACGCCGGTACTTTGTATATTACAGGCTCATGATCCCTGAATATACTCTTATCACCCAAATTAAAATAATCATATCGCACTTCTTTTTTTCCTAATGTATTATCAAAGGTAGCATCCAAATGATACCAGGAACCATTGATTCGAATTACATTCCAGGCATGGCGGTATTTGATATTTTTTTCCGGGTTATTCTCAGAAATCGCAACAATGCAAGGAATAGACAGCTGATCACAAAGAATCTTCACAGCTTTCGCGATTCCTTCACATACTCCGACTCCCTGCCCCAAGGGACCAAGAATTTCATGGGAATATTGTTTTTTTAGCTTATCGTACTTTACATTCTCGCAGATAAAATCATGGATATATTGCTCCTTTTCCCAGTCACTTTTATCCTTTACCACCCGGGTGAGCTTCTCCACACGGGCTCTCATCGCCAGCTGATGCTCTTTGATTTTATTTTTTTCAAACAAATATACCGGCTTTATTTTTACCAACGCAGAGTCATTATAGAAGGAATACTGAAAGGTGGATGCATAGAATATCTCTGGACAATCCAACCTCAACTTGTAAAAGATGTCACTCAGCTCTGCCCCGTCTATTCTTTGAACATCAATGCTCTGTGAGAGCGACTCCAGACCGCTTTTCATAACTTGGTAGATTCTCTGCTGTTGTTTGCTCATCTGGCTATAATAATATGGTTCCATTTTACCGCTTCTCCAAAATAGTATTTTTAATCTGACACTTGAAAAACATATCAGGTATAGCAATTAAAATACTAGCACAATCTACATGAAAAATATACAAAAACCTCCTAAGGCAAATGCTTGGCAAATGTCCTGAGAGGTTTTAAATTGTTATGCTTTTTATGATTTGAATTGTGATGATTTGTTTTGATTTGAATTGTTTTGATTTAATATTTTGGACTGCTAATGCAGATGTCTTTTTGATTGATAAAGCATGACAAAAAGCATGATTCCTGATATCGCCAAAAAGAAAATATAAGCTTGTAGCATTGGTACGTAATTATAGTCCTTTCCCATCCAAACCGTATAAAAGTCCTTATTTAAATAAGTGGACGGAAGTAAATTGGAAATGATCTGCATGCTTTTGGGTAACTTATCGACTGTAATTCCCATCATACCACTCAAAATCATCATTCCAAAGTAAATTAGCATTGATATCATATAAGTCAAACCAAATTTTTTAACAATATTTGCTATAGCATGGGCTAAAACGAATAACACTGCTGCAAAAATATACACACATACACCATACATCACCAATCCTGACGTAACCGGCGTCTGAATTTTAAGCACCTTGAAGCCTATCATAAAATAAATGAGAAAAGCAAAGGTCATGTATATATACTCCGCTAACAGGCGATTCAAAATCGTATATTTTTCACTAAAACCAAATAGCTTCATTCTAAGAGGAATCTCTTTTTCGATATCCTGCGAACAGGTACAAGAGTATCCCATAAAAATGGTTGCCAGTGGAATGATAGCCCCGATGCCAAGAAACATTGAAGTAATCACTTCTTTTAGGTAAGAATTATCTGACATCTCGCCTGCAATCGCTTTTGACATAATAATTGATATCAGGATTGGAAAACCAACCCCAAAAATATGAACAAATGGGTTTCCTGCTACATTTCTTAATTCATATATAATCATTCCAATAGAGACTTTATTTTTATTCATTGCCCAATCCTCCAGTCGCAGCTTGTTCTTTTGCATTAATAAAAATCATTTCTATGTCATTATTACTACGTTTATAATTCACATCATTCTGAATTAATACGGTTGTAATTTCTGATTCAATCTCTTGTGTATTACAAGCAAGGGCAATTAAATGCTTCGGGGATGCTAATTTTTCATATTTCTTTGTCAGCAGTTTATTCTTTTCATTGTTATCAATTACGATAATGGCATGGCCACAGTATTTTTGAAACAGCTCATCTTTTTCTCCAAAGTCTATTACCTTTCCCTGATCTAGAATCAATAATTTATTTGTTAATTGTTCTAATTCTTCATAGTAATGGGAAACAACACACAAACCAGCTTCTTTGTCCTGATACCAGGAGACTAATTTCTCAACAAGTTTTTGCCGTGTCTCAAAATCCAAGCCTGAAGTGACTTCATCATAGAAGGTAAGCGGTGCCTCCTGCATCATAACTAAGATCACGGTAAACCGTTGTTTTTGCCCGCCAGACAGAGCTTTGAACTTCTTATTTAAGCATTTCTCAAACTCAAAATATGCTATAAGCTCCTGAAGCTTTTGGTTCTTCTTAATTTTAGTTTGCAGAATTGCCTCCATAATGTGCTTCACTGCCATGCTATTGGAATATTCATTAAATTGCATATGTACCGCCATATCAATGGGGGTTATGCTGCTATCAATCGAACCGGTATAATTAACAATCCCTAACAGACTTTTTATCAGCGTACTCTTTCCAGCTCCATTGGAGCCAATCACGCCAATGCGATCCCCTGTTTCAATGGTAATCGGAGTGGTAATACTTAATGCTGTCGTTTTGCCATATTGTACATTTAAGTTATTAATTCTTAGTAACATTGTTTCATCTCCCTCTTTTTTATACCCTTATTAGGTCATTGTGAAACTCATTAAATAAAGATATTGTAAACGCAGCAGATGCTGTTTCAAAGCGAAAGCTATGCACGAAGGAAGTGCCTCCGCGAAGGAATTTTATCTGCTATGGATACAATAGTAAAAAACTATGTTGTTTCGCAATTTCCTAATACCATTATCATAGCAAATGGATATGAATCTCATATGAAGATTCTGTGTAGATCTTGAATGAATGTGATGAAGATATTAGGAACAGGAATGGATCTTTTACTCATTACTCTTTACTCATTACTCATTGCAAACGGATTGCTTCAGGTTCGGATCAAAGGTTACTTTCGTAAGTACTCCATCTTTCACATTTTGGAGCTTAACTTGTGCACGTAATACATTTGCATAATAGGTAACGATATACAACCCTAGCCCGTGACCGTTTCCATGTCCACTTACAAATGGTTCAAAAATATTCGGCATTAAGCTTTCTTCAATATGGGCTTTGCTATTATGAATTTCTAGTTGATATGGTCTTGTTGAAATGGTAATCGTAGCGCCTTCCTGACTATGAACAATCGCATTTGAAATGAGATTATCAAGAATTTTAAGTAATAAGTTTGGATCAGTGATTACAGAGCTGTCCTCAATAAAATTCGTTACTATATCATAATTACCCTCTGCCAATGTAATTTGATAATCCGATAATTGTCTGGTAACAACCATATTCAAATCAACTTTCTCCAGTGTTATACTCTCTTCACAGCGACTTAAATATAAAATATCCTCTACGATTTTGCGCATTGAAAACAGTTGCTTTTTTACTTCTGGTAAATATGCTTTTGTATCTCCATATTTACCAATCTGATTTATCATACCCTCCACTAACAAGAGCGCCGCTGCTATGGGGGTTTTTAATTGATGGGAGGAGGAACGCAAGAACACTTCCTGTCTTTTGTTCTTCTCTTTCAATTCATTATTTTTATTTTCCAGATCTTTATAATTGTTATCTAACTCCTCATACAGCTCATCCAGGGTTTGAATGAGCTCGGCAATTTCATCCTTTCCTTTTACCGGAAGCAATACATGTGTGGTAGCATTGCTTCGTTTTACAGCTTCTGTGTGCTTTACTAATCGAATAATAGGTCCGACGATTCCTCTGGAATACAGGTAAGAAACAACTAATGCAAATAATACGATTACAGCGATCAGCATAGGCAATGAGTGAATTACTATTGGTGAAATTTCATTCATTTGCGGGGTCATTGTTGGAAGATAGGACATCACAAGGGAATCCTTATGAAATGTAATTCCCATATAATTTGTATAATGGTTTTCACCATCTTTTACATCTGCTTCAATCACAATTGTATCGTCAGAAATATAATGCATTTTTGTGGATTCATCCCAATCATATGTATCAAAGGAGGAATCGGTATTTGTTTTTACCGCAAAGGGCAGTTCGTCTAAAAATGTTGCCTGATTTAAAAAAGCATCTTTCCATTCGATAGCTTTTTCTTTTAGTTCTGACGTAAATTCCTTTTGATCGATTCTCTCTTCATTGTCCTGAAAAGAACTGATATTGGATTTTACATAGTTCTTAATATCCGAAAGAAGGTTGTTCATAGCAGCTGTTGTTGGCGTTATTGTCATTTGAAAGGATTTACCGGTAACAACAAAAGAGGGTTTCGAAAAAGGGATATCTATCGTCATACAACTAGTGTTTTTTGTCGTCACATTCTTATAGGAGCCGTCCTTAAGATAGCCTTTATGCTGTTCCACAATAGAGTTATAATTTTCATTTGACATATAATCCACATAGAGGGAGGGGAGCATAAGTACAAAATATCCAAGAACCAGAATGGTCAGGATGCTCGTCACAATCGCAGTATAGAGAAAATTTTTATGTATGAGCTTCATTCATTACTCCTTCTTTATCGAATTGATAACCAATCCCTATGACTGTTTTGATACAGGATACCGGTAATTTCTTTCGAAGATTTTTTATATGTGCATCAATGATACGATCATTTCCGATATAATCTTCATTATAAATTCGAAGTATTAGCTGCTCACGGTTAAAAACGCGATTAGGCTCCTTATATAACGTCTGCACTATTAAATATTCACTTAAGGTAAGCGGCAGTGCTTTCCCATTATAATAAGCACAATAGGACTCTTCTTCAAAAGTAAGCCCTTCTGTAACTCTTACGTTGACAAGGCTTTGTCTTGTACGGCGTAAAATTGTCTCCATCCTTTTCAGTAGTATAATCGGAGAAACTGGTTTGATTACATAATCATCGGCATATCGATTAAAGGCATCCACTTGGGTTTTTTCATCTTCTAAGGCGGTAAGCATAATCGTAGCTGTTTGCGGAGCATGGTCTTTGATATGGCTTAGTACTTCCAAACCACTGGCTCCTGGCACCATGATATCCAGCACGGCAATCTCAAAGGTATGTTGGTTTAATAATGCTATGGCAGTATCTCCATTGTCCGCCTCCATTACATGGTAATTGGACATAAGCATATATTCTTTTAGCACATCCCGTATTGTTGGTTCATCCTCAAGAAATAGTACAC
>JAEWMZ010000371.1 GCA_023392995.1 Bacillota bacterium | reverse complement strand
ATTCTAAAGCAGACCAGAGATGTATATTATCTGGAGAACGGTGAAATTGTCCGCCTCACAAGAGACGAAGTGAACTTCTATAATTCAGATCTGGAACCGATCGAAAAAGAGATGAAGACGGTAGAGTGGGATATTTCAGCTGCTGAAAAGGGCGGCTATGAGCATTTTATGTTAAAAGAAATTCACGAGCAGCCCAAGGCAGTTCGTGATACCATAAATCCAAGAATCAGAGATAATAATATCGTTATTGATGAATTGAATATGAGCGAGGAAGAGATCAAGAAGCTGAAGAAAATCTTTATTGTAGCCTGCGGTTCTGCTTATCATGTCGGTATGACAGGAAAGTATGTAATCGAGGATTTGGCAAGAATTCCGGTAGAAGTGGATATGGCCTCCGAATTCCGTTACAGAAATCCTATTTTAGAAGAGGGCACCTTAACCATCATCATCAGCCAGTCAGGGGAGACTGCGGACTCGCTGGCAGCACTCCGTGAGGCTAAGGAGAGGGGAATTAAGGTACTGGGTATTATTAATGTAGTAGGCAGCTCCATTGCCAGAGAAGCAGATAATGTCATGTATACCTGGGCTGGACCTGAGATCGCGGTTGCGACAACGAAGGCTTACTCCACACAGCTCGCAGCTATGTACCTTTTAGCCATGCATTTTGCAAAAGTACGAGGAACCATTGGTGGTGAGCAATTTGATCAGCTGTTGCAGGATTTAAGAAGAATTCCGGATCAGATCGAGACGATACTTGATCAAACAGTATCAAAGATTCAATACATTGCATCAAAATATGTTGCAGTGAAAGATAGCTTTTTCATTGGCAGGGGTGTTGATTATACAACAGCGCTGGAAGGCTCTCTGAAGCTGAAGGAAATATCTTATATTCACTCCGAAGCATTTCCGGCAGGGGAATTAAAGCACGGACCCATTGCGCTGATCGAAGAAGGAACTTTAGTTGCTGCACTGCTTACCCAGAAAGACTTATATAAGAAAACTGTCAGCAATATGGTAGAGGTTCAATCAAGAGGTGCAAAGGTCTTGGCGATAACCAATGAAGGAAATGAAGAAGCGGTAAAGGTATCCGAAATGGCAATCTTTATTCCGAATACTGATAAGCATTTTACCACCTCATTATCCGTTATTCCTTTGCAGTTACTTTCCTATTATGTTGCAGTTGGGAAAGGACTTGATGTTGATAAGCCAAGAAATCTTGCGAAATCGGTTACGGTTGAGTAGGTGGATTCTTATGAATCGGCTCAGGTGTGAAAAGACCGTTTAAATAAAGCGGGTTAAAGTAATAATAACAATGGTATATCAGAATAGGATTTCTGGTATACCATTGTTTTTGAGAGCAAGGAGCTTCTTCATCTTAAATATTAAGCGGTTACAGTGCAACTTCTTATTGGAGGGGGCCGAGGTAGATAAACCGGCCTGTTTTGCGTGTGAGTTTGTTATTATATAGGAACTGTAGTCAAGGTAATATTAAGTAATGAAGCAGTAATTATAGTAAAAAGAGATCTATGGATTGAAATAAAGAAGGATACAAGTTAGAATAGAAAAGAGTCTGTAAATAGGTAGGAATACATATATTTTTACATAGTTTAAACAAAATAATTATATTAACGGAGGAATTCTCATGTCGGAGCATCTAATGATTCAATCACTGTTTGACTTAAAGGAAACAATTGCTGCAGATATTTTTAACGGCTGTACCTATCCCTGGGAGGTTCTGAGTAAGATTAAAAGCGAAATTCTTCGCATAGGTAATACGCTTTCCTCCGAGGATTATGAAAAGAAGGGCGAGGATGTGTGGATTGCAAAATCAGCCAAGGTAGCGCCGACTGCTTCCATCACCGGTCCTGCAATTATAGGTAAGGATGCAGAGATCAGACATTGCGCATTTATCCGGGGCAGCGCCATTGTCGGAGAAGGAGCAGTGGTAGGAAATTCGACAGAATTGAAAAATGTTCTGCTCTTTAATAAAGTGCAGGTGCCGCATTATAATTATGTGGGTGATTCCATCCTGGGATATAAAGCACATATGGGAGCAGGATCAATCACTTCCAACGTGAAATCTGATAAATCCCTGGTCATTGTAAATTCCGGCGACCTGAAGATAGAAACGGGGCTTAAAAAATTTGGAGCAATTCTTGGAGATTATGTAGAGGTTGGTTGTAATAGCGTATTGAATCCAGGTACTGTCATTGGACGAAGTGCAAATGTTTATCCGTTATCCAGTGTAAGAGGTTATGTGGCTGAAGCCAGTATCTATAAAAAAGCGGGAGAGGTTATCGCGAAAAACTATACCATGTAATTCCTGGCTGTCGAATCAGTCAAAAAATACGTTTCTACATTGTTAAAATTATTACAAAAAACTATGGACTTCTTTAGGGTTTTATGCGAGAATATGTAGGGTATCAAGATGCAGTTATATCCAGTAGTATGCCTTGGCATAATACCTGCGGATATAATTCACTTGTATGGAGCGACAACAGAAGGTGGCTTCCCTAAGTATTAGCTTGTATTTTCCTATAGAAGGAAATGCGATACTATGTAAATTGAAAGGAGTTTCAAATCATGACTTATTCACATGAAGTTCAATTGATGTGTCCGGTAACACAGGGTGTTCATCATGGCGCAGCACCAATCCCACAAGAAGCAAAATGGGTAAAGGCAAAGGAAGTAAAGGATATTTCCGGTTTAACTCACGGCGTGGGCTGGTGTGCACCTCAGCAGGGTACTTGCAAATTAACTCTTAACGTAAAGGATGGTATTATTCAGGAGGCATTAGTAGAAACAGTTGGATGTTCAGGTATGACTCATTCCGCTGCTATGGCATCTGAAATTCTTCCGGGCTTAACAATACTTGAGGCTTTAAATACTGACTTAGTTTGTGACGCTATCAATACTGCAATGAGAGAGCTGTTCCTGCAGATCGCTTATGGTAGAACACAGAGTGCGTTCTCCGAGGATGGACTTCCAATCGGTGCAGGTCTTGAGGATTTAGGAAAAGGTCTTAGAAGTATGGTGGGTACCATGTACGGTACACTATCAAAAGGACCTCGTTACCTTGAAATGACAGATGGTTATGTAACCGGCCTTGCACTTGATGAAAACAGCGAAATTATCGGTTACCAGTTTGTTAACTTTGGTAAGATGATGGACTTCATCAAAAAAGGTGACGATGCTAACACAGCATTCGAAAAATCCAAAGGTCAATACGGTCGTGTAGCTGATGCTGTTAAGATCATCGACCCAAGACACGAATAGTGAAGGAGGATACATACAATGGCTTTATTTGAATCATATGATAGAAGAATCAATCAAATCAATGCTGCCTTAAACAGCTATGGTATTGCTTCCATCGAAGAAGCTGAAAAAATCACAAAAGATGCTGGACTTGACGTATACAATATGATTAAGGGTATCCAGCCGATCTGTTTTGAAAATGCCTGTTGGGCTTATATTGTTGGCGCAGCAATCGCTATCAAAAAAGATGCTAGAAAAGCAGCCGATGCTGCAGCAGCAATCGGTGAAGGCTTACAGTCCTTCTGTATCCCAGGCTCCGTAGCTGATCAGAGAAAAGTTGGCTTAGGACATGGTAACCTTGGTAAGATGTTATTGGAAGAGACTACAGAGTGCTTCTGCTTCTTAGCAGGACATGAATCCTTCGCAGCAGCAGAAGGTGCGATCGGTATCGCTCAGTCTGCAAACAAGGTTAGACAAAAGCCTTTAAGAGTAATCTTAAATGGTCTTGGTAAGGATGCAGCTCAGATTATCTCCCGTATCAACGGCTTTACTCACGTAGAGACTGATATGGACTATTATACAGGTGAGGTTAAGGAAGTTTCCCGTAAATCTTACTCTACAGGCGTTAGAGCAGCAGTAAACTGCTACGGCGCAAATGATGTAACTGAAGGTGTTGCAATCATGCACAAGGAAGGTGTTGACGTTTCCATCACTGGTAACTCCACCAACCCTACCAGATTCCAGCATCCGGTTGCAGGTACTTACAAGAAGGAATGCAATGATCTTGGAAAGAAATACTTCTCCGTTGCTTCCGGTGGCGGTACAGGCAGAACTCTTCACCCTGATAACATGGCAGCGGGTCCTGCTTCCTATGGCATGACCGATACTATGGGAAGAATGCACTCTGACGCTCAGTTTGCAGGTTCTTCTTCCGTACCGGCTCACGTAGAGATGATGGGCTTAATCGGCGCTGGTAACAACCCTATGGTTGGTATGACAGTAGCTGTAGCAGTTGCAATTCAAGAAGCAGCTGACGGTGGAAAGTTCTAATTTTACAATATCAAATTAAGTCTGGCCAGGCATTTAAATAAGTCTGTTCAGTAAAAAAATAAGTTTGTACAAAAAGCATGAAGTCAATGCATGGGTTTTTCCCTTGCATGCCTTTGTGCTTTTTCTTTTTTCTAAAGCGGGATTGAGTGGGGAGTTAAAGCCTGAATCAACTCTTTTGCCTTTGTAAGTAAGGTATGTCATGTACTGTGAGTGGATAGCCTTCTAAATTGCAAATGTCTGGATTACATTTTAGCTCCCAAGGGGTCTAAAATTCAGAGTATTGTCAGTTACGCTAACGGAAATAATTTTTTGAATTTTAAAACGTGGAAAATCATTTCTGATTCTCTTCATCAAACAAAAAGCCAACATCAGATGATAGCTTCGAAACAAAAGAAGAAGATAAAAATGCCCCCTACTATACTTAAATCTACAAAATTAGTTTTTATTAAAATATGAATTATAGTAAAAAATAACTCAAAGAGATATGGAGATACATCTTTCAGGGTATTTTCTTATAGAAAATTGATCTCAAAATAGAAATCACATATTATCCCAAGCACAGCATATAATGTAACACATATGATGAAATAAGAAGAAAATAAAATTTGAAAGGAGCTGTCTTCATGGAATATGTTTCACCCACTATTATCACAAAAAGCAAACCTAAAAAAGATAAAAAAGGCGAAAAAATACATAAAATTTCTAAAGAAATGAAGATGGCTAGTCAAAATGATAGTAGTAAAAGTAATGACAATAAACTTGATAGCAAGGTTATTACACAAAGTTATGAAACAAACAGTATAGAAAGCTGTGATAATATGGATATTAAACCTTTTGATATTTTAAATAAAATTGATGATAATCGTAGAGAAATTATTAATGAAATGCACCTTTCTGAAAATCGACTTGAGGAAAGATTACGTTATCTTGAACAGAAAATCGATTCCGTTAATGATAAAATAATCGAAAGATATAAATTCTGGATAGGAATATCGGTACCCGCTATTATCAGCATAGTTGGTATAATTGTAACAATTCTGTATAGATAATACAAAAAAAGAGCTTTCGGGCTCTTTTTTTCTGCCCTAAATGAAAGGATGTAAATTTAGTTGTAAAAGAACAGGAAGACATATATAGGAATGAGTAAGAAAGGGACTGAAATTGGTGTATCCGTAATCATACTTAATTATCACTATGATATCAGCAGGAGGGAGATCGAGATTTTAAAACAACGTGGTTTTTAATCTATAATTGAAGCAATAAAAAAACAACGAAGGAGGCTTTGTTAATTTCATCGTAGTGTGACGCTTGGATTAAAATTCCTCCGAACCGTTGCGGATTAATAGTGATTGATTTACAATAATGTATGAGCATGAGGTAAATATTTTCAGAATCTTTATTATAACCTGAAATATTCATGACAATAAAAAACCAATAGGTTCTATCAAAAAGTCACTTTTAACTGTTTTATAGATATTTTGCTATTACCAAACTTAAAAAGACACAATATCCCTGAGGGGGGTAAACTTAAAAACATATATTGGAGGGATTATACTATGCATGGTAGAAGAATTCTCATTAAAATTTCCGGAGAGGCACTAAGTGGAGTTGGTTTATCAATCTATGATAAAACTATCATAGATACTATATGTAATGAGATAAAAAAAGTAAAAGATGAGGGATATCAAATAGCTATAGTGGTTGGTGCAGGTAATTTACTAAGAGGTCGTGATGCTGAGAATTGGGGAATTGATAGACCAGATGCAGATGAAATGGGGATGCTATTTACAGTAACAAATGCATTGATGCTTCGTAACAAATTAAGTAATCTTGGTGTATCCACTAAGGTAATGACACCAATGCTATTAGGAGGAATAACAACTATCTACAACAGGAAAGATGCTATAAAGATGTTAGAAGATAATTATGTAATTATTTTTGGTGGTGGAATAGGCAATCCTTTTGTATCAACTGACTATCCAGCAGTACAAAAAGCAATTGAAAT
>JAEWMZ010000182.1 GCA_023392995.1 Bacillota bacterium | reverse complement strand
ATAGAGATTACCCACTTTCCTAAGTTACCTCTATTATACTATAGGTAGTGTCATCTTGCAGGAAATAACTACAAAATATATAAATTTTTCAAGGTGCTAACGTGGGGTTTTGACCCCAACATCATTAAATCAGAATGCGTATGTTATCATAGCGTCTTTTGGCATCGCCTTTATTATGATGAGCGGAAATATGGATTTATCAATTGGTTACCAAATGAGTGTAATTGGTATACTTGTTGCTTTACTCGTAAATAGACTGCATATGAATGTCGTGCTGGTAATCATATGTGGTATTATATTTGGAATCGTTTTTAGTTTGCTGAACTGGTATCTAAGCTTTAAGCTTAACATTCCAAGAATTATGGTAACCTTTGGTACGATGCCGATCTTTCAGGGGTTAGCCTATGTTATCAGTAAATCCAAATCTATTGGCGGCTTTACAGATGATTTTAAGTTTTTTGGACAGGGTACATTATTTGGGTTAAACATTACAATTCCTTTAATATTGGTAGTTGTTTTCTTCTTTGCTGTTAGCTTTGTTTTTAATCATACCTATTTCGGAAGATATGTTTATGCCATGGGAGGCAATAAAGAAGCAGCACGTTTGGCGGGAATCAGTGTTAATAAGACAATGATTTGGATTTCGGTGATCGCAGGAGCCTTCCTGGGACTTGCCTCCACTATTTTAACTTCACGCGTAGGTGCAGCCATGGCAACCAGTGCGGTTGGTACGGAGTTTACTGTTATTTCCGGTATTATGCTGGGTGGTGTATCTGTCCGTGGGGGTGAAGGGAAGCTGCATGGAGTTCTGGCAGGAACATTAATTATTGTTATTCTGGCAAACGGTATGCAATTGGCAAACATTGATACCTATTACCAGTATGTTGCCAAAGGAATCATTATGCTGGCAGCCATCGGATATGATGTGTTCCAGTTAAAGCGTCGTTCTATGGTTAAGAAAAATGCAAGACTGAACTAGTCAAAGGAAGCTGTTCAAAAAGTAGGTTATTTGCTAAGGAGGATAGTAAATGAAGGCAATTATGGTTATGTATGATTCATTGAACAGGGAGATGCTGGAATCATATGGGTGTGACTGGACAAAAACACCTAATTTTAAACGATTAGCTGAAAAATGCGTTCAATTTGAAAACAGTTACGTAGGAAGTATGCCGTGTATGCCCGCAAGAAGAGAATTACACACGGGACGTCTGAATTTTTTACATCGAAGCTGGGGGCCAATGGAGCCATTTGACGATTCCATGCCGGAAATACTAAAAAACAACGGCATCTATACTCATCTTATCAGCGACCATCAGCATTATTGGGAGGATGGAGGAGCTACTTATCATAATCGATACTCCTCCTGGGAAATATCACGAGGGCAGGAGGGTGACTTGTGGAAGGCGGATCTGAACTATAAATATGATAAGGAAACCGTATTTAAGGGAAAGAAGCAAATGCTGACCTACAAGCCCTATCAGGCTATGCTGACTCATGATCAAATCAACCGTAGGATAATGGATACAGAGGAAAAGACCTCTCAAGCAGTTACTTTTAACAACGGAATTGAATTTATTGATACAAATCATGGATGTGACAACTGGTTCCTGCAAATTGAGACCTTTGACCCCCATGAACCTTTTTATGCTATGAGGCCGGATAAAGATTTATATCCGCACCAATTTGTTGGTGATGCGGAGGCAGACTGGCCGCCCTATACTCAGGTTATGGAGGATGAAGATACCGTTACGCATGTGAGGTATGAATATGCGGCATTATTATCCAAATGCGACAGATACCTTGGTAAGGTGCTTGATAAGATGGATCAATATGATTTGTGGAAGGATACGATGCTGATTGTAAATACAGATCATGGCTTTTTGCTGGGAGAGCATGGCTGGTGGGGAAAATCAACCATGCCGTTATACAATGAGGTTGCACACACGCCTCTCTATGTATACGATCCCAGGTTTGATTGTGCTGGACAAAAAAGAGATGAGATTGTTCAGACCATCGATCTTGCGCCTACACTGCTGGAGTTCTTCGGGCTTGAATTATCAAAGGATATGCAGGGTAAGCCGTTGAGGCAGGTTATCGAGAAGAAGGAGGCGATACGTGAGTATGCGGTCTTTGGTTACCATGGAAGCCAGGTCAATATCACCGATGGTAAATACGTCTATATGCATTCAGCAGCTAACCCGGAGGAGCCGGTGTATGAGTATACCTTAATGCCTACCCATATGCGCCAGATGTTTCAGCCGGAAGAATTGCAGGAATTAGAGCTGGCTGATCCATTTGAATTTACAAAAGGATGTAAGGTTCTAAGAATCAAAGCAGCCGGGGGCGGTACAACCTCCTTTGGATCAAAGCTGTTTGATCTTCAACAGGATCCGCATCAGTTAATTGAAATTCAGGATTTTCAAGTGCAGCAAAGAATGCTTGGATATATGGAAGAGTGCATGAAGATGAATGATGCACCAGCGGAGCTTTATACTAGATTAGGGGTAAGCTTAAAGTAAGGTGATAAGGCTTAAAATTAATCGGAGAAACTACCTAAGATTAAAGTTGCATTATAATCTTGACATTGATTCGGGTTTATGATTATAATAAAGTCCTGACGGTATTTAGCCCTAAGGCGGCTTTAACCGTAGGTGAGATATTTCCTATTTCGCACGAACTGACTTCGACGCATGGTCGCCGGGTGCAGGATTTGAAATTGTCTACATTTCACACTAAAAGCATTTGACCGTAAGGTCACTCAATGCCGGATGTGAAAGGTTCTTTATTTCACTAATTAAATAATGAGAAACATGACCTAACAAAGGGAGTAGTTTAAATGCATCATCCAACAATGCGGTGTAATAACCTGGGTGAGCATGCCAATATATTATGGTTACAAGACTTTTAAAGGGAGCTGTAGGAAGTAATTCCGTACAGCCCCATTAAAAGTCTTTTTTATTGCATTTCAAACTATTATAAGTGAGGTAATGAAATCCTTTCGTATTTTCACAACCGGATTGTAAGGAGGCATAAAACTAACTTTCCAGCAAAAAAGGAGGATAAACATGAAACAATGGTATCAGTGGGAGAAAGATGAACTTCTGCAGCAAATGCAAGCCTCTACAGATGGTTTGACTTCAGAGCAGGCAGACAGGATAAGAGAAGAAAAAGGTGATAATGCTCTGCAGGAAGCAGAGAAAAAGAGTATGTTTCAGGTTTTTGCAGAGCAATTTAAGAACTTTCTTGTTATCATACTTATCTTTGCGGCTGTCATCTCCATGCTTTCGGGTAATCTTGAGAGTACCATCGTAATTCTCGCAGTCATTATATTAAACGCAGTGCTTGGTACAGTTCAGCATGAGAAGGCACAAAAGTCACTGGAAAGTCTGAAGTCACTTTCCTCACCCAATGCCAAGGTCTTAAGGGATGGGAAGAAAACCGAGCTTCCCTCCAGAAACGTTGTCCCAGGTGATATCCTGCTCTTAGAAGCCGGAGATCTTGTAGCTGCCGATGGCAGAATTTTAAACAACTATTCCCTTCAGGTGAATGAAAGCTCTTTGACAGGGGAATCCACCAATGTTGATAAGGGAGTTGAAACCTTATCCGGTGAAGTTCCGTTGGGTGACCGAATCAATATGGTATTCTCCGGAAGTCTGGTTACTTATGGCCGCGCCATGGTGCTTGTAACTGAAACCGGTATGAATACTGAGATTGGTAAGATTGCCGGAATGATGAATGCTACGAAGGAGAAGAAGACGCCCCTCCAGATCAGCCTGGATAACTTTAGTAAGAAGCTTGCTTTTATTATCCTGATTATCTGTGCGCTGGTGTTCCTGCTCAGTATTTTCCGTCAGATGCCAATTCTTGATTCTCTGATGTTCGCTGTGGCTCTTGCCGTAGCTGCGATTCCGGAGGCATTAAGCTCTATCGTAACCATCGTTCAGGCAATGGGAACTCAGAAGATGGCGAAAGAGCAGGCGATTATTAAGGAATTAAAGGCAGTAGAAAGCCTTGGCTGTGTATCCGTTATCTGCTCCGATAAAACCGGTACACTGACTCAGAATAAAATGACGGTTCAACAGGTCTACATTAATAATGAAACGCTAAACATAGATCAAATCGATTTAAAGAATCAGCTTCACCGCTATTTACTCTATGATGCAATTCTAACCAATGATGCTACGATTCATAATGAGGTTGCGATTGGCGACCCTACAGAATATGCACTTCTTGAAATGGCAAGAAAAATTCAAGTTTTGGACGAAGAAATTCGTGATATGATGCCCCGTCTTAGTGAGCTTCCCTTTGATTCTGATCGAAAGCTGATGAGTACAAAATATGAACTTCGCCAAATTCCAACCATACTGACAAAGGGTGCCCTTGATGTATTATTAAATCGTACCATACGAATCCGAACAGAAGAAGGAATACGCAATATCACCGAGGAGGATCGCACTAATATTCTTAATAAGAATCAGGAGTTTTCCGAAAATGGTCTCCGTGTTCTAGCCTTTGCCTATAAAGAGGTTGAGGAGGATTATAACTTAACTTTGGAAAATGAGACGGACTTCATCTTCCTTGGATTAATCTCCATGGTAGACCCTCCAAGAGAAGAATCAAAATCGGCAGTTGCTGATGCAAAACGTGCTGGGATTCGACCGGTTATGATAACCGGAGATCACAAGATAACAGCGGTTGCCATAGCAAAGCAGATCGGTATCTTTGAAGAGGGAGACCTGGCGCTGACTGGAACGGAATTAGATTCCATTTCCGACGAAGATTTAGATAGAAAAATCGAAAAAATATCCGTATATGCCCGTGTATCCCCGGAGAACAAAATAAGAATTGTAAACGCGTGGCAGAGAAAGGGTAATATTGTGGCAATGACCGGAGATGGTGTAAATGATGCTCCGGCGCTGAAAAAAGCAGATATTGGCGTGGCTATGGGTATCACGGGTACAGAAGTATCCAAGGACGCTGCGGCTATGATATTATCGGATGATAATTTCGCAACGATTATAAAAGCCGTGGCTAATGGAAGGAATGTATACCGGAATATCAAGCATGCGATTCAATTCCTTTTATCCGGTAATATGGCAGGTATTCTAAGTGTTTTATACACCTCCCTCTTAGCTTTGCCGGTACCATTCCATGCGGTACATTTGCTCTTTATCAACCTGCTGACAGACTCATTGCCGGCCATTGCAATTGGGATGGAGCCTCCGGAAGAGAACCTGCTTTCCCAAAAACCGAGAAATCCAAAAGAAGGCATTCTAAATAAAGAGTTCCTTGGAATCTTATTCCTTCAGGGCGGGTTAATCGCAATTTGTACAATGGCAGCCTTTCATCTGGGACTTAACACCGGTTCAGAAGCAGTTGCAAGTACGATGGCCTTTGCTACCTTAACACTTGCCCGGCTCTTTCACGGTTTTAACTGCCGAAGCACACATTCGATCTTCCGCATTGGTTTCTTGGGAAACTGGTATAGTTTACTGGCCTTTGTGTCCGGGTTGATATTATTAAATCTTGTATTATTTATTCCGGTAGTTCAGAAGCTATTTTCCATCGCGCCGTTAACCGGTATACAGTTGGGCATGATCTATATACTGGCGATTATCCCAACGATTATTATTCAGCTTGGAAAAATTGTGAAGGATTATAGAGGATGGTAAGCAAACAATCGATAGGAATTAGTTAGATAAAAGCTTTGAGTAACAGAACGGGACAAAAGGAGACCAATTCTTGAAATTCCGTTCTGTTTTTTTGCTAAGAAAACAGGAAGGAACACGGAGAATTACTGCCCGAGCAGGTGTCGGAACGTTGCCTTAAAGCCACCTCAAAGCAGGAAGAAAGGGGTATGCATTTTATGACATTAAAATGGTGATTTATGACAATCCTGTTTTGGATATGCAGCAGATATTGTATACTAACTGTAATAGAAAAGCAGGATAACATTACTTATTCTGCCTTTTGTGTAATCGGAAAGCCAAAAGAGTTACAGCATGAATAATAACGATAAATTATTTTAAAAAACTAGAAAAGAGGAAAGAGGATGTGTCGATTCAATTTGATTCTGCTTCATGATGAATTAGGAGAGAAGCTGCTTAAGTCAGAAGGATATGATGTGTTTTATGAGAACTTATCGGGATTAAAGGTTTATCGTACCGGCGCAGGGGGGTGTAATTGCGGTTCCTTCGTAGGGTCAATGATAGAAAAGAAGGGAATGAGCTATGAGAGTGCGCTTTCTGCTTTAAAGAAGGAAAAGCTGGAGCAATTATATCGGATTAGGGAGCTGTTACATCAGCCGGATTATCAGAAGAGGAAGGAACGCTTTGAACAGCAGAGAGATCTGCTGCTGAAGGAATTGCAGCCCTACCAAGATCAAATGTTTGATTATGAGATGAAACAAATGGAGGAGTTGGAAGCGAACTATGAGGGAGAAGAGCTTCAGAAGAAGAGAGAAGAGCTTTATATGAATCTTGGTAATATGCTAAAAGGGATAGGACTCGAATCAGAGTATGTATTACATCAGAATGCATATCATAGCTTTTTGCAGGAAAATAGTATTATGAATGAATCGACTACATATTACTTGACCAGGGAAGAGGAGGAAAAATCCCGTGATATTGGCATACCTTTAGCAGAGCTGCTTGGATTGGAGCTTGGTGAGGCAATTGAGAACCCGGATTTAGAATCTTTTCAGTTTGAAGAAATGGAAATGCAGTCCCGGGTAATCGATGAAGTCATTTTAAATGAGGAAAAGGACACTTGCCAAAACCACAAAAAGGAATATGAGGAATATATACAATTGTTCCAACAGCTTCTGGAGTACATACCTTCATTTAAGTTTGCCACCATCTGGAGTGATACAAAAAATCTAAAAAATGTGAAGACAGTTGAGATTGGAACTGTCCGGATTGATGATTTGGCATTTCTGGACTTTGATGAGATGGTGACCATCTCAAGATGAAAATGATGAAAAATTCATCTTTAGCAAAACCTTTACTTGACGGATAAAGGATAAAATTTTATATTTAATATATAGATAAAAGACAATACAGGACAGAAAAACAAGGAGTTGAAAATGAACTTCAGACAATCGGTGAAAGAGGACATTGAAGATATCCTAACTATTATAAAACAAGCTCAGGCATACTTAAAGGAAGTAGGTATTGATCAGTGGCAGAATAATTATCCCAACAGTGAAACCATTCGCCGGGATATTGATCAGCAAGAGAGTTACGTATTGGTTGAGGGAGATGCAATTGTCGCTACAACAGCACTATCCTTTCAAGGGGAAAAGACCTACCATTCCATCTATGAAGGGCAATGGATCAGTAATAAGGAATATGCAGTGATTCACAGGCTCGCGGTTAATCATATTTATAAGGGCAGTGGGGTGGCTTCCAAGGTAATTCAGTGTGTAGAAAAGATATGTTTGGATAAAGGAATCACCAGTATTAAAGTTGATACCCATGAAGATAATCGATCAATGCAGCGGCTTCTGGAAAAGAATAAGTTTCAATATTGTGGTATCATTTACTTAGAGGATGGAAGTAAAAGAGTTGCGTTTGAAAAGACATGTGAATAATCCAGGCAATTGCGAAACAATATAATTTTTGTAATTGCATGCACAACAGATACTATTTATGCGCTCCAACGCTTTCTTTGGACTTAGCTTCCGCTTCGAAACAGTATCTGCTGTGTATACAATATCTTAAGTTAATGAGTTTTGCAATAGCCTAGAATAATGAACCATAGAAAGGAGAATCGATATGAAACTCATTTATGCAATTGTTCGTAATGTTGATAGCGGATCTGTAATTGGTGCGCTGAATAAGAAGGGATTCTATGTAACAAAGCTGGCTTCCACAGGTGGGTTCCTGCGAGAAGGGAACACCACGCTGATGATTGGCACGGATGAGGCACAGGTAGATATTGTGATAGATATTGTTAAGAAGGAGTGCGGACCCAGAC
>JAEWMZ010000330.1 GCA_023392995.1 Bacillota bacterium | reverse complement strand
AGGCTGGGATTCTTTTCTGTTAAGAACAAAGTTCTTTATACAGAAGTTCACGGTTTCTCCGTCAAATTGGTTTGGGCTTGACACCAGTGATGTGTATATAGAAAAAGTTCCCATGATTCTTGGGCATACAAACCGTACTGTGTTAAAAAGAAGTTTAAAACCACTTAACGAAAAGCAGTGAGAAGATGATTAGGACAAATTTTTATAATAAGACCAACAAATATAAACCCAAGGAAAGTAGGTATCATAAAGTGATCTCCCCTTCAAAGAAGCTTTAAAGAACCCGAAACGCATTGACAAATTTTACAAATAATTTTATAATATTTTACAAACGTTGTTGATGAAAGGTGATCTATAAGTTATTGTGTTCACTTAAGAATAAGTACTTGTTCCTCTTGATATTATTATCTATTCTTAACCTATAAAATCCCATGCACTAAATACACTTACACGTTTTTATCAACTTTGAATATATTACATATTCATACAAATTAATACATTTTATAAGGAGTGGTTATGATGAAAAAGCTTAAACCTATTGCACGTTTACTACTTGCAATTACTATGGTATTTTCTGTTTTTTTTACAATGGATACTACTGTATTTGCAAAGGAACAAAATTTCAAGACACTTACACTTAAAGTAATTTCATGTAATACTTATTTCTATCTTAATGATAGTGAAGATTTTAGTTATGACTATGATAAAGCTTTATTTGCTGTAAAGGTTCAAGATGATGATGATTTAAATCGCTGCATTACAATATCCAAAAAAAAGGGTGCAAAACCTACAATTGATGATAAAGTAGTAATTTATGTACCAGCTTCATTACCATTTGATAATGTAAGTATTGAAAACAAATCAGCCGGAATGTCTCTCTTTGAAATGAATAAACCTATTACAATTAATGCAAATAAGGCTTCGATGGTCATTCCTCTTCCTACAGACTTTTCTGAAAGCCTTAATGTAACCGCAGTCTCATCCAGTATGGTAATTAATGCAAGTAAAAAAACTGGTATCAATTTTGCATTAAAAGCAAATGAATCAGCGGTTGCTTTACCTAAGGCATTTCCCTCATTTAATCCAACAAAAAAAGATTACTCATATACTTACGGCGATGGTGCAGTTGATATCACTTGTGATATTACTACAAGTTCCTTTGTTCTAAAATTAAAATAATATGTCTATAAACCCTGAAGCCAAAAAATGAGTATTTATCCCATTTCATGATTCCAATTGAGAAGATTCTATAATTAAAAAAACAATTGACAAATACGAAATTATCAGATAGGATACCATTACCGACTATAGAGTCGGTAATGGTATCCTATCTGATTTTAACTAATATAAAAGGAGTGTAACAAAATGAGTAATCATGGTATAAATGCAAAAATCGGGTTGAATGTAAGGTCATTTGTTGGATTAATTGTCGCTGTAGCCATATGGATGATAGGTAGCTTGGGTTTGATAATGCTATTAAATATGATTTTCCCAGCAACAAGAGATGGATATGCCAGTTTGATTGTTGTATACCTATCATTTGTTTTTCTTCCTCTCGGTATTTACATTGCTTTGAAATTTGTTTTAAAGACATCGATCAAAGAACTTCTGCTGAATAGAAACAAAGTAACTTTGAAAATGCTAATTATTTATTTTGTAAGCACAATAATGCTCTTTGTTATATTCATGTTAATCGATTTCTTTATCAATAGGTATTTATATACTGTGTCAATTACTACAATATCGATACTAAAAAATGATCTACTTTTTCCATTCATTCTATTGGCAGCTGTATCAGAAGAACTGCTTTTTCGAGGTTATTTATATAGTATGTTTGCCAAATTAAAAAGAGGCACATTATGGGCGATTATAATTCCTTCCATACTATTTGCTCTTATTCATGGGCTAAATGCTGAAATGTCTGCAAACCTAATATTAATGCCGCTCTATTATTTTACCTGCGGTATATTATTTTCTTTGGCTAGATATTTTACTGGTGGATTAGCTGCATCAACCATAATACATTCGGCTTTTAATGCATGTATGTTTATGCTCTTATCCTACTCTGATTCCACCATGGAGACTTTTCAAATACATAGTATCTTCTACAGAGAATCAATGAATATTGAATATGTTTTACCTGTACTTGTGGGAATTACTGCTGTATACTATTTTTATCAACAACACAAAAAGGGACGGAAGGATGATTTAAAATAATCATATCCCAATTATAAAATCATAGGACAAACACTAGTATTAAGGTGCAATAAGGAGGAACTATGACTAGACGCAGATTGTCTCCCGAAGAATCGAAACAAATTATATTAGCTTCAGCGAAAGAGTTATTCATTCATAGCGGTTATAATAAAACCACAACTGCTGATCTGTGTAAAGCAACAAATATGAGCAAAGGCAATATCTATCATCATTTTATGAATAAAGAAGAAATTTTTTTGCATGTATTAAAAGAATATGTGCAAGAAATAGAGTCAAAATGGAAGGATGCCTATGATGATACTATGACACCCAGAGACAAATTTCTTAAAATAGCCATGTTATACGGCGAAGATTTTGATAGCCCTTTACTTGATGCTGCAACGGAATACGCAAAACAATATGAAGATAGACCTGAAACACTGGCGCTCATTAATGAGATAATGCTAATTATTGCAAATGAGGTTAAAAAAATATCTGATGAAGCCGTCACCCTTGGTGCTACAAAAAACGTGGATGCAGACTCTTTGGCATTTTCTGTAATGGCAATTCTTGTTGGCGTATCTCAATTATGCTTATCGTCGAAAGAGATGGGTAAGGTTCAAGCAGTTGATATGTATCTAACTACTATGAACAATCTATTCGAGGGGGTTTTTGTATCGTAAGAAATACCGAAGAAAATCTACGGCGCAATTCCATCTTTATGCGAGTAAAGTAAAATAAATCCTTTAATATCCTTGCTCGCTACTATATAGTTCAGACTTTCATAAATATACACATAAGCATTTATATTGATCACAAAAAAGGTATACCAATTTATTGATATACCTTTCTGTTATCAAACGCATTCAAATTTTTATATGAATCGAATAGGCAGATACTTTCTCAAATGTCATTTTAGTTTGGAAAGACTTATTCATTCCCATATTGGCTTTTTAATTTAGTGAAGAAATCTACTTTTGGTTCTAAATATTTAATCGGATGCTTATTCAAATCCCCTGTATAATATTCTATTGGTTTAAAGATATATTCCCAGTTCCATAATCTATCATCAATGTTTAAATACTCCTGAAACATTTCGCATCCAGTTGGTGCGATTGGATGAACTAGAATCGACATAACTTTACAAGCGTAGAAACAATCAACTAGCGTCTGTTTACGAAGCGATTCATCACTATTCAAATCAGCAGTACGAATCTGCCGTGCCCAATATTTATTTACCTCGCGAATGAATTCATCAAGCACATAAGAGATTCTATGAAATTCATGATTGTACATTTGATTTTCATATTCCATCACTTTTTCTTCTGCCAACTTCATCATCATATCACTCACTTCGTCAGAAGGTATCTTTCCCTCAAAGTAAGTTTGAGTTGCATAAAAGCAGGATCGAATGATACGGTTAAATACATTCGTTAACAGATTACCATCTTTAAGCACCATATCAACGCCAACTCTGTCGCTCTCTTTCATATATACCTGTGGCTTAAAACCAGTGCTCTTAGAGGAAAGACCTAAACTCATAAAATGCATTCTTAATTGTTCCGCAGTATAATATTCCAATAACTCATCTGCCATTGGCGGTTTTATGTCAGAACTACTACTTGCTTTTGTATCCATAAATAAAATATGGCGATTTGGAATAACATGAGGTAATTTGAGTCCTCCCTGTTGAAGATGTAGAAACATTCCCATTTCAGCTATGGAGTAAAAGTAAATATTATCTTCTCCGATAAACTGATAGACTAAGGAATCCTCTCCATTCCACCATTTCATCCATTCATCTCCTGAATGTCCCTTCGATTCCAGATATGTCTTTGTAAAGGAGATCGGAGCCCATAAAGATTCCGGCCATACCCAGAACGTAAGCTCCTTAAGATCCTCTTTCTCCGGCACCCCTACTCCCCACTCTACATTACCGGATAAACGAAAGGGAACCAATGTCTTGCCGGCAGTATAGTGAATTCCAAGTGAATCCAATACCCTCTTTGCTGCATCTCTTAAATCGAGATTCTCAAATTCAAAGGTAACAGATTTTTTCATATCCTCGTCAGTGGTCGTATGAGTTGGAAGCTTTCCTTCTAATTCCTCCAAATCTGTAAAATACTTTCTTGGTACATAAAGCAATGGTTTCTTTAAAAACTCATCTATAATATTTAACTGATACTTTCGCGTATTCGTATTTTTCTTTAGAAAATCCATATGTTCCTGAAGTTCATCCATACATTCATCTAACACAAAATACCAGTTAGTAACATTGCGGTAGGATGGTTTTTTACCGGATAGAACAGAAATTGGATGAATTAACTCACTTGGCGTATACTGATGTCCTAATGAGCACTCATCTGCATAGGCATGTTCAGAGGTGCAGCCTACAATCGGACATTTCCCCATGACTTGACGTCCATTAAGGTATACCTCCGACTCTTCATCATAAAACTGAGGAGTGGTATATTTTTTGATATATCCATCTTCATATAAGGTATTGAACACCCAGTTTGAAACCTCTTGATGAATCTCTCCACTTCTACCAAGAGCAGAGGCAGCAAATAAGTCCGGGCTAATTTCATAATTACGAAGAGTTTCCTTTTGGCTATCGTGATTACACTTAACATACTCTTCTATTGTTCCTTTATACCCAGTTTCTTGTAATTTGCGGAAGCTTTCTAAGATCGGAGATCCATAGCAGTCCGTCCCTGAGACAAAAATTACATTCTCTTTTCCAATTCTGTCACGCATAAATCTTGCGAAAATATCCGCATGTACAAACATGCCACCTACATGGCCAAAATGTAGCTTTTTATTACCATATGGCATACCTGCTGTAATAATTGCTTTCTTTGGAAAACTTGGACGTTCTCCCTTTAATATTCTTTTTGAAATCATAAAAACACCCCTTGAAATATTCTATATTCCAAGGGGCGACAAAATCTCGCGGTACCACCCTATTTTACTCTGCCGTCACCGACAAAGCCTCATCAAGTACTCCCAACGTATGGTTCATACTCTTGTTCTGTAACGTGAACAAACGGTATAGCATCACGCTTAATAGCGATCTGTATACGGCTCCGAGCCTTGTTTCATTTTATTTAAGTCATCTGCTCTCAGCCGATGCAGACTCTCTGTAGACTTAATACAAGAATGCAAAAAATCTCTTGTTGTATAAAACTACTCTTCTCTTCATTGCCTTTATCTTTTATAAAGTTTTCAATTTATTTACATAATATCATATTTATTTATTAAGTCAAGGCTCTAGTCTAAACTGAGCTTATATTTTTGTCTAAGCTCAATTTATAAACACCCCATTTCCAACAAAAGAAGCTGTGCTTTTTTGAGTCAAAAATTTATTTTTAACCAATTGCCCTTTGAATTAATCGTGAACCAAGCTGAAAGGCATTTTCACAATCAATAGGAAATTGCTCTTCTTTTACTTTTTTCTTTATATTTTCATCAAAAACAGTAACAACATATTTAGAATAGTCTTTAAACTGTAAAGTATCATTTACGAGCAAAGGTTCACAAGAACCAAAAAGATTTTCTAAACTATTCTCTGCAAATCTTAAAACCTGAAGATAGTTTGCTTCTCTCATGTATTCTTTCGTGACATTCATAGTATAGATAAAACCAACTGGAATCTTTTTCTCTAGTAATCCTTTATATCCTTCTGTATAAGTTAAAATCGGAAACATCAATCGTTCCAAAAAGGAACGCATTTCTCCAGTTACTGCATGAAAGTATATAGGCGAACCCAGCAAAAGGGCGTCGGCTGCTAAAACTTTTTCTAAAACAGGAGATAATTCATCTTTGTACGCACATTTACCGTAGCTCTTTCCGCCCTTTAATTTACAGGCAAAGCAACTCATACAGCCTTTATAATCTAAATCATAAAGGTTGATAAGTTCAGTTTCCGCCCCTTGCAATGACGCTCCTTCTAATGCATGTTCTAAAAGTACCGCCGTATTAGATTTTTTTCGTGGACTACCATTAATCGCAATTATTTTCATTATAGTACCTTCCTTTTTTTTATTAAACTGCTTATAATGATTATACAAGATGGAAAAATAAATAGAAGTACGCAGCTTTTTCTGCCTTAGTATATAATTTTAAACTATAAGGGAGCTTTGCTATGTCAGATAAACAGATTCAATATTCCCCGGAATTACCTGCTGAAAATATATATGAAATTAAATGTCCGATTATCTATGCTCTTGATATCATAGGACAGAAATGGAAACTTCCGATTATGTGGTATCTTTTCAGCAAAGAGATTACGAGATATAACGAATTGAAAAGAAGTGTAACTGGAATAACCAATATAATGTTGACAAAATCATTGCGAGAGCTTGAAGAACATCGTCTGGTTCATAGATTTCAGCATAATTCAGTTCCACCTAAAGTAGAATACTCATTAACAGAAAGAGGGAAAGCCTTACTACCTACGCTAAATGAACTGTATGCCTGGGGAGAAGAACAATATAATATTGATCATGTTCTGACTCCATATAGTAAAGCCTTTCGCAGTTCTCATAAGAGAACTGAAAACCCTGCTTAATCACACCTTCGAAAGCCTAATGATTTCTAAAAAAGAATATGTTAAATCTTTAATATATCGTCAATATCCACTGTTATCCCAACATTTGCATATTCCATTATATACCACTCCATATTACTAATCAAACATTTATACAAATTTCTACATTAAAACGTACCCATTATAATGCTAACGAGTACGCCCATCTATTATAGCATAATGTGTCAATGCTTTAGCAATACCTACTCTCATAGTACCATCTATAAAAATAGCGGTATTAAAAAGGTTAATAATATGTAAAGCATTCCTGCCATTGCTAAAAACAAAACTAAGGGGATTTTTCTGCCTGTAAAACAATTCGTTAATGCCCCTTTCTTACTGAGGAATGCATCTCTGGAGTTGGTATTCTAATATAAATCTAAATTGTCTTGCGGATATAAAAAAATGCCGCACAAGACGGCGAGCCTTGGCGGCAAATCATATAGTCTTTTACGACTTTTATATGCTTTCTATTGCTTTTTATAGCTTTTTATAGCTTCTCATTGCAAAGATGTAGGCAACAAATGTAATTGCTATGCACCAAGCAAGGGCAACCCATATATCATTTCCTACCGGCTGATTTGATAACAAATTACGGATTGCTTCTACAATCGGAGTTACTGGCTGATTCTCTGCAAAAGCACGTACTGCAGAAGGCATCGTATCTGTTGGTACAAAGGCAGAACTGATAAACGGTAAAAATATGATTGGATAAGAGAATGCTCCCGCACCATCCGGTGTTTTCGCAGCAAGTCCTGCAATTACAGCAATCCATGTTAAAGCAAGTGTAAATATTCCCAGAATTGTAAATACAATCAACCATTCCAGAATGCCTGCCGAAGATCGAAAGCCCATTAATAATGCAACAAGAATAATTACAACAACAGAAATCCCATTTGAAATTAACGACGTTAATACATGCCCCCATAATACGGTAGAACGAGCGATAGGCATAGAATGAAATCGTTCAAAGATACCACGCTGTTTATCGGTAAACAAACGATATGCTACATATCCTATCCCACTACCAATCGCCATTAAAAGAATTCCTGGTAATAGGTAATTAACATAATTCTCTGTACCTGTTTCAATCGCTCCACCAAATACATACACAAATAATAACATCATCGCAATTGGTGTGATACAAACAGTGATAATAGTATCCATACTTCTAAAAATATGACGCATAGAACGCGCAAACATAACGCCCATATCCTTGAAAAAAAATTGATTCATTGATTCCATTTATTTCTCCTCCTTTTTACCGATGATTGCTAGGAATACTTCCTCTAATGTAGGCTGTTTCTCGACATATTCCACTTTTGCGGGTGGAAATAATTTTTTCAACCCCTCTAGTGTATCTAAGGCAATTATTCTTCCTCCATGAAGAATAGCGATTTTATCTGCAAGTTGTTCTGCTTCCTCTAAATATTGAGTTGTTAAAAATACAGTAGTTCCTGCTACAGATAACTCCTTTACAATTTTCCAGACTTCTAAACGTGCTTCCGGATCAAGACCGGTCGTTGGCTCATCTAGGAATATAACCTTTGGATTTCCCACAAGACTCATTGCGATATCTATCCTTCTTTTCATACCACCGGAATAAGTACCCACCCGACGATCCGCTGCCTCTGACATTGCAAAACGGCGAATCAACTCATCTGCGACTTGATTTGGGTATTTAAGATGTCTCAGTTTTGCTATCATCTGAAGATTCTCACGACCAGTCAAAATCTCATCAATAGCAGCAAACTGACCAGTAAGACTGATACAACCTCTAATTCCACCTGGATTTTTTGCAATATCAAAACCATTGATCACAACACTTCCGGCATCTGCTTTTAATAAGGTTGCCATGATACGAATCATCGTTGTTTTTCCAGCTCCATTGGAACCAAGCAAAGCAAAGATACCTCCCTGCTCTACCTCCAAATCGACTCCTTTCAGTACTTCAACTTCTTTGTAGGCTTTCTTAATCCCTTTCATTTGAATGATATTTTTTTTCATGATCTTTTCCTTGTATAATGAACTTTATAAGAAATTCAATATACATTTTCCTTTCTCCTTTATAATGATGGAAAGCACGTTTCGAGTACTTTCTATTGTCATGAATAAAAGCAGAGCCGACAACAGTGATTTTACTCACATGTTATCGGCTCTGCGTCTTTCGCGTCTGGCTCTTTGATAACTGATATATTTCTTTGTTTTACATTAATGATTATTTCCTGTTTACACTTAGGACAAAATAATGGAAAGTTCTCAAGTACTGTATCATGCCGTATCTTAACCCTTGTTTTGTTGCCACAGACCGGGCATAATAACCACTCTTCGTTGCACACGCTACCACCCCCCAACTACAGAATATCCAAGATGACTCTTCTGACATTCCTATAGAGTCTCTGCTTTCTCAATCCCGTTTCTACAATTATTTCATTTTATCTGTAAACTTTTTCATCGCTTTGGTCACTTCCTGATCAGCGGATGTTTGATACATTTCTGTGTAAGTTACTGAATCCTTAATTAAATCATCACAGAACGCTGCAACGTCTCGCCCCGTCACATCATACACATCTTTTCCCATAGAAGCTCCTTCTTCGAAAAGATCCACTATCCCTGTTAACAACCCTGTACCTTCGGTTAGTTCTACCGGTCCTACTTTATAGAGATATTTTTGTATCTCCTTATAAACGATCTGAAAATCTTGCGGGAGCGCTTTCACACGTGTCATATGTGCTTTCCATTCTCTCTTACCCTCTATGATATCTTGTATTCTCATATTAAACTCCATTCTGCTGTATTCCCATGAATTTGGTTAACAGCATAAAAATCGTTATGTTACATTTTTCTATATTTTGTTACTTATACTGCTGACACATCATAAATGCTAGTGTCAGCACAATTCTGTTATTTACCTAGTTTTCTGGCAACATTATTATTTAATTGTTCACGCCACTTATCGCGATAAGACTTTGCTCCTTCTTCACCAACTAAGGCTGAGCAAAAACCTTTGATATCGTCACCCAAAGACTCTTGTACACTCTGTCCTTCGGCCGCAGTTTCTTCAAGTAGACCAAGTACGCCGTCAAGAATTGGCATTAAGTTACGTCCGGTGAAATCCGAGTGGCCCCAAAGATTGGCTTTAATTTCTTCCCATGCTACTTGATATTCAGCTGGCAGCTTTTTTACTCGCTCTTCAAACATCTTAAATTCTTTCGTAATATCATTACCTGTAACTTTTTCCCACATATTCATTATTATCTCTCCTTTAACTCATCAATTTTTGATGATACGAACTCCCATCTTTCCCAGAATCTCTTTAGCTCCTCGCGCCCTGCTGCATTGAGTGTGAAGAACTTTCGCGGTGGTCCCATAACCGATGGTTTCTTTTCTATGTCCACTAGTTTATTCTTCTCAAGTCGCACCAATATAGTATAAACCGTACCATCAACAACATCCGAAAATCCAAGAGCATTCAGCCGCTTTGTTATTTCGTAACCATAGATTTCCTCATGACTTATGATTTCAAGGACACAGCCTTCGAGTACACCCTTTAACATTTCTGTGAAATTTTCCATTAATTCACCTCCCTATCATCTAGCATTGCCCATCCTCTGTCATACTGATAATTTGCATTATGAAATTCTATATTACTACTATTCTGTATTACCGATATTCTGTATTACTTACTACCACTATATAGTATCACATAGTAGCATTGATGTCAATATGATAATTCTATTTTTCATTTTAAATTTTAGTCAAATTACTAACAAGTATAATGATGGGTCATGGATATACTTTTTTTGTCTTTCAGAATTGCTTATATACTCGTCATAGTAATTACTGTTTGGTATGCTGCTAACTGTACGTCTATCTGAATATCCAGTGGATCTATTCCCGCACACAAAAAAGCCACTGAATGTCATCAATACACTCAGTGGCTTAACCCCTTATTTTTACTTGCTTTTATCGTCTTTCCAGCTTCGCGACCGTCTCCACGTGCCTTGAGTGGGTTAAAAAGGATGCCACAGGAAGCTGGTAATCCCTTAGCTGCAAAGCAATGACTTATCCGATTTGCCAGTTTACATAAGGGCGAAACTTTTCATTATCTACTCTTACTCAGGCAAATGGCGGTAAAGGGCTTTGGTTTGCATATCCAATATTGTTGATAAATTATGTACTGATTTTCGATGCAAAAATTTTTGACTTTTTGATGTAAGTATGATATATTCGATTATATTGTTATTTTGCCGCCGGGTAAACGTCTTGACACCATTCCATTAGGCCTTAGAAGGAATGGGTGTTAAGGCGTTTTTTTATTAGGCTATATTTCAACACTATATTATAACATAGGCTAAAAATAACAAGATCAACCCACCGGGGTTTCAATTGTGTAGTAGGCCTGCATTACACAACACACACCTACTTATTTTATTTTGCATGGAGGTATCATTTTATGAATAATACGAATTGCTTTAAGGAATTTGTAAAATATTCGTCACTAAACGTACTTGGTATGATAGGGCTATCCTGCTATATTTTAGCAGATACTTTCTTTATTTCAAAAGGACTTGGAACAAATGGCTTAACTGCCTTAAATCTCGCAATTCCGATCTATAGCTTTATTCATGGTAGTGGGCTAATGATTGGTATCGGTGGCGGCACTAAATATTCTATTCTAAAAAGTCAAAATGATAAAGAAGCAGCAAATCGTACATTTACAAATGCTGTTATACTGGCACTCGGTTTTGCAATGGCTTTTTTTGTAATCGGATTTTTTTTCTCTGAAATAATTGTACAAATGCTTGGAGCTGATGAAACGGTTTTTCAAATGAGTAAAACTTATCTACAAGTAATCTTACTGTTTGCCCCTATGTTTATAATGAATAATGTACTTTTGTGCTTTGTAAGAAATGACGGTGCTCCACAGCTTTCTATGATTGCTATGCTTGTGGGTAGCTTATCTAACATTGTTTTAGACTATATTTTTATTTTCCCATTTAAAATGGGGATTTTCGGAGCCGTCCTCGCAACTGGTCTTGCTCCGGTTATCAGTATGTTTGTACTATCTCCTTATTTCTTTAAAAAGAAAAATTGCTTTCATTTAAAAAAATGCAAAATTTCAATCAAATTGACTATGTTTATTTTTTCAAGTGGATTGCCTTCATTAATTACTGAGGTTTCTTCGGGAATCGTTATCATTGTATTTAACATTATTATATTAAGACTGCAAGGAAATGTCGGTGTTGCTGCATATGGCGTTATAGCTAATCTGTCATTAGTAATAATGGCAATTTATACAGGTGTAGCACAAGGTATTCAGCCAATTATCAGTAGTAATTATGGAGCTGGAAACCGTGAAAATGTTCAAGCTATTTTGCGTTATGCTATGACAACCGTATTTGTTATATCGGGCATAGTCTACTTCTATGTATTTTTCAGTGCATCACAGATAGCCAATATATTCAACAGTGAGCATAATACTGTCTTGCAAAGTATCGCCGTAACCGGGTTGAAGTATTATTTTACTGCTTGCCTGTTTGCCGGAATTAATATCATAATGTCTGTTTATTTTACCTCAACTGAATATGCACTCCCTGCGCACATTATTTCGCTTCTGCGTGGATTTGTAATTATCATACCTATGGCTTACTTATTATCAGCAATAGGTGGCATGATAGGTATTTGGTGCGCATTCCCGACAACAGAATTATTTGTAAGCATGATTGGGGTTACTTTATATTTACTGTATAAAAATAGTAAGCTGTAAAAGAAAATCTTACAATAAAAACATTTCAGTCATATCATGCCAACCTACCATATTAGGCAATAAATTCCCATCCATGAAAGCCTCAAATAACAGCATTACTATATTTTTATTTAATATTTGATTTAATTTTACTTGAACTACTGAACCTGAAATGATAATACTACTGTCCCCATTATTTTTCATGTTAAGTACTTCAGCCTTCCAGTGTGTGAATTCTTCTCCTGATGTCATTTTTCTGACCTCGACAGTAAATTCTATTGGTCCACCACCAACCTGAATATAGCTCGATCTATCGTCTTCTAATGACATGTACGAATTAACTACTCCATCCAGTTTTGATATTTCGGCAAACACTTGATTTTTTGTTGGGTTTATAATTTTTTGACCGTTTTCTGATATAGAAATCATTCCACTTTACCCTTTTCTTTTATCATTTTTGTAATTCTTAAAAAAGCTTGTTCCATCACTTCCTGAGGTGGTCTGCCCTGCTCCCATTTTTTTAACACATTAATTGCCTCTTCATGTCTTCCGGTAAGGTAGTATGCAGCAGCCATACGCCAATAGAAGCTATTACCTGTTAAGGTTAAACGTTGGTCTTTTTTTTCATAGCCATCAATCAGTCCTTCAATTGTAGAAAACTGCTCCCAAAATGGCAAGGCATAATCTTTTATACTGCAATATATTACCTCACCAAGAGCTAATATATCTGTAGTAGTAGTTAAGGGCCATTCAATAAACTCTCTTTCAGGTTTTAAATTCCCCACATTTGCGGCTGCAACTGGCCAGCCCTTTCTTGGCTCAACTCCCTCTAATTCTGATGCTATACTATTTATTTCATCATATATAATTGCAGGAAAAACTGAGACATATCCTGCGTTTTGACCTGAAATCTTCCTTAATTGAACATTTAACTCAAGCATGCTCTCTTGGTTTTTTTTCCGAAATGTTTTTTTCTTATATAATTTAAACCCAAACTGTACTAATTTAGAATTTAATCCTTCAGCAATCAATTTGTTTAAAGTTTCATCTATTAATGACATAGTCAAATAAATCACCTCTTAATCTATTTTTATTTATATTTTTAACTATGCAAATTTCTGTAACCTACCTTTTGCCTTTTCACTGTAGAAAAGATCCCGGCAGATCATACTATATCCTGGCTATCGGAATAATTACTGTTTTCATACAAGTAACTCATAATTGCTATCAGCAGTATAAATGTTCTTGTTATTTCATCAAAAATCTTTTTCTACACTATTTTGAGACCTTTCTCTCTTCGCTTTTGCTTTAGCCTCCAGTTTTGTTCGTGCCGCAAGCATTCGTGCGATGAAATCATTGCTCATGTCTACTCTTAAAATTTTTGAGTCAGCATTAGTACCTTGATCTTCTACTATGATTATAAAACTTTTTATAAAATCAAGAAAACTCTCAGCAATCAAGAAAATATTATTCCAATAATTATCTATACTAATATCCAAATATTCTTTCTCATTCAACATTACATGAGCCATTAGCTCGTCTTCATGATTCCAAAAGTAAATTTTCCCTCTATATTCATCCTTTACACCAATACATACCAGGTTCCCAAGTCCATCATCTGCAATTGGTATTAAAGAATTTGGTACCCTTTCATAATACTGTTTTATAATTTTTCCGATATTATTCATGCCTTCTTCAAAACCAAAAAAGGATCCGAAATCATTAAGTCCATCTTTATCTGTATAATGGGAAGGCTTTACTGGGCGATAACGTATTTCTTGTTCGATAGTACAATCGCCATATTTAAATAGAAATAGCTTGTAAATCTCGGGGATTTTTATTTTATATCTTTTTTCAATTCTAAGAACATCATCTTCTGAAGAACTATCATCCTTACTTGTTATACCAAGTTCCTCTAGATGCTCTTCCATGTCTTTAAAATCATTAATATTTATCATTTGGTAGTCTCCTTTATTAGTATCATTAGGATAAAAATAACTTTAAATTAGTAAGGCGGTTTTTCTATAAAGGACATTCCACTTTTAGATACTAAATTGTTTGGATAATTTGTTACACCTACTTTATGGCTGAAATGAGCAATGTACATGAATGATTTTCCATACCTTGTCTTTACATTCCAAGTATAAAGTACATCTCATAGCAGGTGCAGGGCAACTTTCGTACTTTG
>JAEWMZ010000289.1 GCA_023392995.1 Bacillota bacterium | reverse complement strand
TCTTCATCTTAAGCTTACTGCCGTTCCAGTCCGGTGCATAATGCATGCTTTTTGCGATTTCTAAGACTCGTTCTCTTGTTTCTGCTCCGATATTCCCCGCGTTATTTAAGACATGGGAGACAGTTGTAATAGATACTCCTGCCTCTTTGGCCACGTCCTTTATCGTTACTCTTTTCATAGATCTTGCCCTTCATATACCATATGTTTTGATTCATTATATCATGTAAAACCATATGATATGGAACTTTATTCCAGGAATGCATACTGCGCTTCTATTCGACGCTATGATATAATGTCTACATCATTGTACCAAATCTCTGCCGCTATGGCTAGCCTAGGTTCTGAAAGAAGGTTGCAGCATATCTCTTTTCAATTCATGAAATTATTTTATATTCTCAATTTCATAATTAATTTCAATCCTTTGATCTATTTTTTCCCATTTAACCTTAACAATTCCCTTTGGAGTTATAACCTCTCCTTCTGCCCAATCAAGATAACCGGTGATTGGCTTAACCTCTATCTCTTTAAATCCCGGTGCTACAGGGCGTACTCCAAGCACCACTGCCGGAAGTTCATAGAGTGCCAGCGCTCCCCAGGCATGGCAATCACTACGTTCTTCTAATCCATCCTCCACACAGGTTGTCAAGTTTCTTTTTAACATATCTCGCCACAAATCCCAAAGCTCGTCTGTACGTTCATACAAGCCAACTTTTTCTAAAGCTCGATACAAATAGAACGCCATTGCTACTGAGCATTGTGCATAATCCTGCTTATGATTCAGAGTCTCCATGATATTCTTTCTTCCTGCTTCTATATCTAGTGTATCTGTTAAAACAGCAAATACCTGACAATGCTGACTATATTCCTCTACTCCGGGACCATCCTGAATCATACCATTGGCACCCATACAATAAGTCTTCACAGCATCAATCACTTTTCCTGCACGTGTTTCATATTCCTCTGCTATTCCCTCCCTTCCTATGAAAGAAGCTAATTTTGCAGCATGATGCAGTCCCATGGCATATAGAAAACTTTCCATCGTGATCGACCCCTTTAATATTGCTCTTGGAACTCCTGTTGTCTCCTTCCATTGTGTCGTCCAATCGATAAAAGACCAATAAGCATCTTTTAAATTTAAACCACCATTTTTACCCACAAGACCTTCCTCTGTAAGCGTGTTGTCAAAATAATTAAGTATACCGTCAATTGTTGGCATATGATATTTAATTAATTTTTCATCTCCGAAGTACATCATATGGTCATATAGCATCAGTATATAATAAATTGAAAATCCGGGTATGATATTCGGTCCATAATTGGGATAAGAACAGTTAATCATTCCGTCATATCGTTGTGACCGCTTAAAATCATCATAACATTTGCGTGCCAATCTATCGTCAGCTGACACATTAAAAGTATATAGTATTTGAGACCGTGTATCCATTGCATACTGAAGTTGTTCGTAAAATGGACAATCTTCATAAGTTTCATGCATACATCTACGAAGTGTCCTCTCACTAATATCCCAAATTTTATCCAGGGATTCATCCGAGGTTCTTACCCAGGTTTTTATTTCCAAAGGATATCCGGTTTCTAAATAATCAAAACTTTCTATCAATAATGGCTCTTTGGCTGTCTTAATTTTTATTTGAATAAAACGAAAAGTACGGAACCAAAATGGTTCATAACCCTCTAATTTCCCCTTTACTCCAAGACCTAATACTTTATACGTATCTGTAAAACCATGTAAATGACCATGTTTTATATCCATACGATCTGCTTTTTTAGGTAGATCAGATTGTAAGCTTTCGGCTGTTTCCGGTTGAACATATCCTTCTGATTGTAAGATCTGAATTGTTGCACCTGCCCCCCCTGTCACAGCCAGTCTCAGAAAACCAGTCATTAATTCACCTGCATTTATTTCAATAATTTCTTCCGAATTAGCTTTTACAGCAATACTTCTCTCACCATGTAACATTTGGTTCCAGGCTATTTCATCTGATTCGGACACTTTGATCGCTGCAACCCCATCAAATTTTCTTAAAATTTTATTCATATAGGGTATTGTTCTCGGTGTCAAATTCCCAGGACTAACTGCCTTACTTATTGCAAACGAATTGTATACAGTTGCCTTCTCCCATTTCTGATCATCAAAATCATCCTCCATCCAACCAAAGGATTCTATATTACCTGCCGCATCTTCCAGAATTTGAAGTGGAGCAAACGAAGTTGATTCAGAAATAATATGGATACTTGTTTCTTTATAACATTTCCATGTTTGATTTGATGAAATGTCAATTATGTCTCCACATTCATCCTGATACTCACCACATAGAAAAAAACCTGGTGTCTCAGTTCTATATATCCCATGATTACCCTTTGTATGATCTAACGGGTAACGGAGTACAATAACCGCCAGCGTATTTATTCCTTCCTTTAAATATGGTGCGATATCAACAATATCATAATACCATATTAATTTATCCCCTTTACTTGGTCCTATTTCAATTAATTGCTTATTTACATACAGTTTATATCTGGAATCCGCCGAAATCTGTATTTTCAGTTCAGTAGGTACTTTGCTAAGCTCAATATTCTTTCTGAAATAAATGATTCTCGGTATTTCTTTATCCTCCGGATTCCAGCTTGGAACCCAAATCCAATTTGCCATAGATTTGTCAAACAAGGTTATCCCCCACTTTCATTTATCCTATTTTTATACAAAATTATTTTTTCGTGTTTTTATTTATTTAACAAAAGGATTCAACCCTTCACTGCTCCGCCGGTTAGTCCTTCCACAATCTGTGTAGAGAACAGAAAATAAATAATTATTATGGGTATTAAGGTAATAATAACTGCAGCCATAGATTCATTCATATATCTTGTGAATTGACCAATGTATTGATAGATCGCAAGTGTTAACGACTTAACCTTTTCACCTCCTAAAAATACCATCGGCATATAAAAATCATTCCACTGTCCAATACCTGTAATTAGCGCCATTGTAAAGAGTACCGGCTTACTGATAGGATAAATAATTCGAAAGAATATCTTAAAATCCCCCGCACCGTCAAGTCTTGCGGATTCTTCCAGAGCTACCGGAATGGTTTTGAAAAATTTCTGAAAAATAAAACATGACATTGATATTCCAGAAACATAGATAAGGATTAATCCTAACAGATTGTTTAAAAGACCAACTTTTTTTAATATAAGAAAAAGCGGAAGCACACTTACCTGAACCGGTACCATTAACCCGATTAAAAAGTAACTGGTAATAAAAGCTTTACCCTTAAATTGGTATCTGGCTATTCCATAAGCCGCCATCGAGGAAAGAAGGATACAACCTATCGTACCACATAATGTTAGAATTAAACTGTTTCTAAAATATAGGAAAAAATGATCCTTAAATAAAATAGTTATAAAACTATCCAACAAAAATTGTTTCGGCCAGCCTGTAAAATTGGTAACCAAATCACTTTTTGATTTAAAGGAGTCTAATAACGTAACCGCAATCACAAAAATAGTGAAGCAGGTATATAAAATTAATAGAATTGATATTATCCATCGCACAGTCTTCGCTGCCGGAGACAGAATTTCATGTTTAGCCTCATTTTTGCTCATAGAGGTACCTCCTAATTTTCATATTCAAACTTACTAAGTATTTTATTTTGTACCGTAGTAACGATAAGCATAACGATAAACATGATAACACATATAGAGGCTCCAAATCCCAGATTTGATTGACCATTAAATGCGCTGCCGAAGGTATATCTGTAAAATACCAAATTAACAAAATCCAGGGAACCTCCTACCCCACCATTTGCACCTCCCAAAATAAAAGGCATATCAAAAATTGCCAATGCCCAGATTGTACTCATGGTTATAATGGATGCGCAGGATGGAAGTGTCATCGGAAGAAGAATATGCCGAAATCTCTGACTTTCCGAACATCCATCAATCCTACACGCTTCCATAACTTCCTGCGGGATATCCATCATGTTGGAATAAAAAATCATAATACCGGATCCGGCACCCTGCCAAATAATCATTGCGATCATTAACTTAAATGCCCATTTTGGGTCTCCAAACCAGGCTCCCTGCAAATCGGATAATCCTATTCCTGCTAAGAATTGATTCAGATATCCGATGTTGGGATCAAAGATTAGTGTTGCAAAAAAACTCACAATCGTTGAACTGATTACGTAAGGTAAAAAAACCATAAACTTTATGTATCTGAACAAAGGAACTTTAATATAAAATAAATATGCTAATATATATTGAAAAGGCGTTATAATTAACCAAACGCACAAAAGATATTTCAAATTATTAAGTATTGCGTGAAAAAAGGTGGGAGCAATTCTTGAGTCCGTAAATAAGATTATAAAATTTTTGATACCATTAAATTTCATTTCACCAAAACCCGACCATTCGAAGAAGCTTAAATATACTACATAGATAACCGGAACAATGATAAATAGCGTATATAAAATAAAACCTGGGGCAATAAAGAAAATGTGTTTTCTTTTACTCTTCATAAAAACCTCCTAGAAAGGGCTGTTGCAAATAACAGCTCACTTGTTACATTTTTGCAACAGCCTTTTGATTACAACAGATTAATAAAACAATTACTGCATAACATCACTGATTTCTTTCAAGAAATCATCAACATATAAATTCTTTGAAAACACTACCGGGAAATCAGTACCAAAAATAGTTGCAGCTTGACCATTCGTTGAATTAGTGCTTAATACATTCTGCCAACTTCTATATATGTTTCCATTTCCATAGCTGCTTATTTCCTTTGCAATTTCAGAGGAGGCTTCAATATCCGGGCTTGCAGAAACAGCTCCCTGGGATTGTACCCAGATTTTCTGAGCCTCAAGTGATGCGCAGTAGTTAGCAAAGGCAACTGCTGCATCCAGATTTTTTGAAGCAGCATTAACAGAAAAACCGTTCGCCGGTGTTCCGACAAGTCCTGTCACTCCGTCTTCTGTTGGAATCGCAAAAGCACCAAAATTCAATTCCGGATTATTCTGACTTATTGTAGCAGCATCCCAGGAACCTGCTATATTCATTGCAGCTTTACCAGAGGTAAACCCAAGAATCTGTGCATTATTATCAGCTACACCTAGCCAGTTGTCTCCAAAGTAACCTTTATCTGCCCAATTAAGCATAAGCTCTAAAACATCTTTGACCGGCTTGTCGGTAGCTGTTACTGAATTATCTGCTAATCCTTTGGTATACTCTACATTATAAGCTGCCAGTATTGGTTCAAAAGCAAATAAGAGCGTATAAGGATCCGCTGCGCATAGTGAAATCGGTGTATACCCAGCAGCTTTAATCGTACCTAACAGTGTCTCAAACTCACTGAAGGTTTTTGGTAGTTCCCATCCATTTTCACTAAATAGGTCTTTATTATAATAGACTGCTCTGGTATCCAATGTCAGCCATGGGATAGAATAGGATTTTCCATTCACTTTTGTTAAATTCATGGCACTCTCATCATAAAGGCTATAATCAATGGCATTCGTCAGATCATAGCATACACCATTTGATACAAAATCAGCCATATTGCTAGTAGCAGTACCATTGGTCCAGAATAGATCCGGTCCATCTCCTGATTGAATCGCCGTGGATAAGATACTGTAATATTCCTGTCCAGCCTTGATTTCATATTTTACATCCACATTAGGATACCGTTTATTAAATCCTGCAATGACTTCTTTTAAACTGTCTTCATAGCTATACTCATGTTCAAATATCGTAATTGTACCGGAAATATCTTTCTGTTCCTCCCCTGTGGCTCCACCATCATTTTTTGTTTCCTCCGTCACAGCATTTCCCTCATTGCTACTTGATGGCGTAGTATTACTGCAACCAGCAAATATAGTACCCACCATAGCTGTTAGCGTAAACATCGCTACTACTTTTTTTAGTTTCATAACTTTCCTCTCCTTTTTTATAAAATTTTATTACAGTAATATTATAAAAAAAGAAAGCCGTCACTTCCATTAACAGACTTCTTTCTTTCATTCAAATATTTATATTTATTGTTAAGTTTTAAGATTCCCTAGGTTAAAAATCATATTCAACATTCAATATTATATATCTTCTAAGTCGGAACGATAATCCTTTACGGTTTGCCCGGTGACCTTTTTAAATACTCTGATCATATAATTTTCATTGGTAAATCCCGTTATTTCAGCAATCTGTCCGAGGGAATACCGGCGATCACTCAAATAAACCTTTACTTTTTCAATTTTTTGCTGATTAATATACTGTACCAGTGTCATACCGGTTCTTTCTTTAAATTTTTTGCAAAAGGATGGTATACTCATACAGTTCATATTTGCCATTTCCCCTAAAGATAATTTTTCAGATAGGTTGCTATCTATAAAATGGAATATTTCTGAAAATTCGTCCTTACGAAGCTGGTACAATAATTCCTCCTGAAATTGCCTCATTACTTTCTTCAGATTACTTTTTAATACTTCAACGTTTTCTGCATACATTACAGCTGGAATAAACTGATAAACGGAATTCCATTTGATCATTACCTCATCGTTAAAGCGATATTGATTTAAAACTTTATAGACGAGGGCGTTTACTTCATGAATTAGAATATCATTTAACGTCTTTACTCTAATGTTATTCCTTCTGCAACGATTCAAAAAGATCTTCAATTCCTCCATAAAATCTTTTATCCCCTCATCATCCAGAAAATTCTCAGGTGTAAAATGCAGTCCAGGAACCTCAGCAGAATTAACATTACTATATTTAAATAAAAAGCTTTGTTCATCATAGAAATATAATTCTGCCGCTTCAACCGCATTTGTATAACAGATTGGGATATCTCTGGAATCTGTCAGTTCTTGACTCAATCCTATGATCAAGGATTTATTGACATACTGCTCAACATTTTTCTTTAACTCAAAAGCGTATTCAGTAATCATGGCTTCACGTTCTGAGGTTTTTGTATTAGCATCAAATCGGAATATGATAAACATATCTTTTTTATATGGAGCAAACAGTGTTCCCATATGATACTGAACTACTATTTCCTCCAACAAATGTACCAGCATGTTTTCTTCTATTTGACCACTCATCGGTATTTCCTCACCTTGATAGTATTTCGGAAATTTCAGTATACCAACCATATAAACACCACTTTGATCTATCAATGTTACCGGATTATTATCCTTTTTCATATTTTTACGAGTACTCGTAGTCGATATCTTTGTAAATACCTTATTTATTTCGTCTATTAGTATCTTCTCATCAACACTGTGCTTTAATAGATAGCTGTCCGTACCGAGAGAAATAGCTTCCCTAGCATATTCAAAATTATCATGGCAGCTTAATATAATGATTCCTTCTGCCAGATTATCTTTTCTGATGTTCTTTATAAATTCCAGTCCATTCATATCTGACATTTCAATATCCGTAATAACAATATCAATTTGATTCTTACTCAAAAAATCCAAAGCATCCGACGCCTGGCTAAACACTCCTGCTACAATGATATCCTCTTTCTCCTCAAGAAAGGATTTAATACCTATTCTAGAAAGTACTTCGTCATCTACGATTATTAATCGAATCATTTTTTCACCTACTGATTATTGGTAATGTATATTCCACCTGAGTTCCTTGTCCTATTACACTGTTAACCTGTATACCGTATTCTGCTCCATATTCTAAAGTAATAATTTGCTCTATATTCTTCAAGCCAATATTAGTATGATTTTTTGTAATACCTTCACTTTCCCTCCATTCCTTAACATCCATACCTATCCCATTATCTTTTACTGTAATTTTCAAATTGTCATCTGTCCAAATTCTTATGGTAATCTCTCCTCGAAGGATGCTTCCTCTTCCCAGCCCATGAATAATTGCATTTTCGACTACCGGCTGTATCAAAAATTTATGAATCTTATAATGGTTCACCAAATCATTCGCATCAATATTTAATTCAAAATTCATAAATCTGGCTTTCTGGATAACCGCATAATTTTTGATTAATTCCAATTCATCCGCTATAGTATAATCTACATCGTCTACTTTAGCTGCATTCATCAGTATCCGAATGAGTGAATCTGTAAGCTTCTGGATATTATCTTGTTTATTGATTACTGCAATCCATCGGATTGTATTTAATGAATTATAGATAAAGTGGGGGGTCAGCTGCGCTACTAGTGACTTCATTTTGAAATTGTTTTTTTCCTTGACTTCATTTTCATTATTGTCCATGAGAATCTTAATCCTGAATGTCATATTATTAAAATGTTTCGATAAACTTGATAATTCTCCAATAGCGATATCCGGCATCTGAACATCCAAATTTCCCAGTGCAAACTGATCCATAGAACGTTTTAAAACTCCTAAAGGGCCAAAAACATATTTCTGAAGTGTTAGGAGCATTATGAATAAAAACAGAAAATATACAATCGAAATATATATATAGCTCCTTTGCAACGGAGAAAATAGTTTTAACATATCCGTTTCCTTGATTGTACTAATAAAATACCAATCTGTTTCAAAAAGGTGATAGGATGCAATTAAGGTTCTCTCTTCGTTTACTTTCCCAATTCGATAACCACTAACCTCTCCCTGTACCAGCTGTTTGATATCAAAGTTTTTTCCAAATTTACTTGAATCGGAACTGTATAATATAGTACCATCCTTGTCAACGAGATACTTTATCGTATCCTCCATCGTGAGCTGATTTAAGGAATCCGCAATCATTTTATCGTTTACCACAAGATAAAGAATTCCAACGTTCTTTTTTGTACGACTGTTTAAGGATCTAGCCATAACATAGTGGTTCGTATTCGCTTTGCCAAACAGTTTACTGGTTGGATACCAACTGCAGCTCCCACCGTCTGCTATGATTTTGCTCCGGTATTGTTTCATTTCCTCCAGCAAATTAGAGTAGGTTTGATAGCTATGGTACACACTTCCCTCAGATTCCAGATAGGATGTCATAATCCCATTATAGGAATAACAAATTGCTGAAAGATTATCTTCTAGTGACTCCTTATCTGATTCGTTCAGAGCTCCATTTAACTTTTCTACACCTCCATTGTAATAAAAGGACATAGTACTTTCCTCATATTTTTTCATGGTAGCTATTACTTGTGTAGTGACAGCTGTCAAAGTATCCACCATATTATCCCCGTAACTTTTACGGGCATATCGCTGAAAAACAGATGATACCACGATCATTAAAGTAAAGAAAGGTATAATCACCAACACCGTAAATAATATTAAAATTCTAGTTCTTATTCCATATTTCTCAAACCTTCTCTTCATACTAGCTCCATTGATAACATAATTAATTCGTTTAAACGCTAAAAACACATTAGGAAAAGCAGTATCGCTTTTCCTAATGGATTAAAATTGTATACGCCCACAAACCGCGATTTTTATAAATAATATAATAAGTATACTACAAGCTCCATGCTCATGTTCATGTAATAGAGATGCTCGTTGCAAAACAGAACCTCTTATGAAAAACTATACAATAACATTTCATAACTTATATTATAAGCAATTATTTATTTTTTTACATTCACAATTATGAATTTGTAATTCAATATCCTATCAAATTGGTCCATTAAATTACGATCTTGCTGCGCCATCTACTGATAATATCTCACCCGTCACATAGCTTGCCATACCGCTTGCCAGGAATAAGAATGCATCTGCAACTTCTTCCGGTTCTCCTATTCTGTTTAGCGGAATGCTGCCCATGATGTAATCCTTTACTTGCTCCGGTAATACCTCTACCATATCTGTTCTTGTTACACCCGGGGCAACCGCATTTACCCGAATATTATCCGGACCAAGTTCCCTTGCCAGAGACTGTGTCAAACCATTAACAGCATATTTACTGGTTGGATATCCTACACCAGCACTTTGCCCATGAATGCTAACCATGGAACTTGTATTAATAATGCAACCTTCTCCTTGCTGTTTCATAATTTTTACAGTTGGCTGTATTGCATAAAATATAGCTTTGACATTGAGATCCATTACACTTTCAAATTCATTCGGAGTATAGTCATAGATACTGGTACTTTGTGAAATCCCTGCATTGTTGACTAAGATATCAATTCTACCATACTTTTCTTTAATGTAATTAATCGTATCCGTCATTTCACTTGAATCGGTTAAGTTCGGCGCCAATCCTTCCACGATCCAATCCCTATTTTCCTCTTTTAAGGCTTTCACTGCATAATCTGCCGTATCTTTCTTCGATCCGAATAAAATCACTTTTGCACCATTTTCAAGATATTTTTTAACTACAGCATAGCCAATTCCTCTGCTCCCACCTGTTACTACCGCTACTTTATTCTTTAGCATCTCTGATTTCTCCTATAGTTCAAGTTCTTTTTTTAGTTTATTTGTAATGTCATAAGCACTGTATTCCATTGGTATTACATAATCATCTTCTTCACCATGAAGAGGGAACCATACCTGGGCATAGTAAGGATTTTTCTTTGCAATCTCACCATATCTCCATTCATTTTTCAGACAATCCGGGCACCAATGACCTCCATGCAATACAGCGTTTACCGATAACAGGAATTCATGTCCATCAGCGCATCTCCATTTAATTGGAGTATAGATATTAGGTACCTCTGTAGCAAGACATTCACCACCACGATACATTGCCGCCTTCTTTAGGTCCTCCACTGTTAAATTCTCAATCCCCTTTTCTTCATCATAACCATGGTTTAGATAAGTAGGTTCTTCGCTTGGATGGAACAATTTATAACCTTCTTCAAAGCTCGGTATTGCCTTTTGTTTTTCTCTTGATCCAAAGAAAGCTTTGATCCAGTCTTCCTTGTTATTCTCGAGCATCCAGTAAGTACCCATAACTTTTTTACCTATTTCTATATTGTGCGCCTTCATCTGTTCGGCCGTTAGAAACATTCCACGAATCATCGGATTTGCAGCCATCAATCTCATTTCTTCTTTCACACCGCCCCAGTACTGTTGTGCATCAATACAACGGAAATGAAGCATATCGTCCAGTCTATCCGCATCGGTATAATAATGTCCATGGAAATTGTACTGAGCTA
>JAEWMZ010000100.1 GCA_023392995.1 Bacillota bacterium | reverse complement strand
GAGGTTGGATATGACAGAGATCTGGATATCTTACTGGTAGCTACCCTGGATAAAAAGAAGAAAATTGATGAGGTAACTATAACCTCAAGAATAAAATCCATGATCCGCAATTGGTCTAGAGAATTATCATATCCGGTTAATTATGCGATTTATTTTCCTGATAGTAAAACAGTAATCAATGATTATGAAAACCTGGAAGAATACATGCTTTGGACAAACATTCAAAAGGAACTGTTAGGCAAACTGGATCATTCTGATTTCAAAAGCGGCTGGAATATCGTAGAACTAAACGATAAATATTATTTCCTCGATATTATTAGTAATAATCGTCGTTATATGTTCGCTTATATTAGTGTTGAGGAAATTGTGAAATCTCTGGAAAGTGAATTTTACGGACAGAATTATTACATTGCTGTTGCAGATCAGACAGAGGAAATCTATTATAATCAGGAGGAATTACAACGAGATCATATTAAGCCTTCCAGTGAACTGAGCGGAACGGTCAGAACGAATTTCTTTAAGCAGATGCTGGTGATGAAGCAGTCTGTTGCAAAAGATATTGATCTGTTCATGGTAATCCATAATTATAATAGTGTGCTAAAGACCTTCTGGCTCCAATTGATTCTGGTTTTACTGATGATCGGAGTCGTATTCATTGTCTTAGGTATCCTTCGCTTTATTAATAAAACGGTCCTTCGGCCAATCCATGATTTTAATGAAAATATTGAGACTCTGAAAAACGAGGAAGTATATGACGTAGCGACTCATTATCAGGTGAATGAACTTGGTAATGCCAGTAAGTTGATGTCAGATATGGTAGGAAGAATCAAAGGTTTAAAAATTGATATTTATGAGAAAACCCTGGAGCAGCAGAAAACCCAGATGGATTTTCTTACCTTGCAGATTGAGCCCCATTTTTACCTGAATTGCTTAAATATAATATATAATATGGCGCAGATGGAACAGTATAAGGAGATACAGCGCTTAGCCAATTGTGTATCGGATTATTTAAGATATATATTTAAAAGCCGGGAGAGCTTTGCGACGGTCAGAGACGAGCTGGAGCATATAAATAAATATCTGGAGATTCAGAAAATACGCTATGGTAATTGCTTTGAATCCCGAATATCTATGGATGATAGAATCTTGAATCTGGAATTGCCCCCTTTGGTGCTTCAGACCTTCGTAGAAAATTCTTTGAAATATACCCTGAACTGGGAGGATGATATTGAGCTGACCATAACCGGAATGGTAGGTGAGGAAGCGATTATTGTGATTGAGGATACGGGTGAAGGCTTTGAACCGGAAATTCTATATAAATTGCAAAACAATTTAAATATCAGCGAGGGTGACAGACGTATTGGTATCATGAATGCAGTATCACGTATGAAGCTGGCCTTCGGTAATGAAGCATCTATTGCTTTTTATAACAATAAAAAGGGCGGTGCCGGTGTGGAAATAAGATTTCCATTGAAAAGAGCAGACGCTGATAATACGAACCTGTAAAAATGAATATAATTCTTTGCAGAAACCTTTCCTGCGTATGAATGGAGGTAATTGTGAATATTTTGCTTGTTGATGATGATTCCTATGTATTGGAGGCGTTAAGAAAAAGTCTGGATTGGACTACCATTGGTATTGAGAATGTATACACAGCTCAAAGTGTGAACAAAGCTAGAAAAATCATCGGTGATATTCCCATTCATATTCTGATTTGTGATATCGAGATGCCAAAGGAAAATGGTTTTGAACTGTTAAAATGGATTAAAGAAAAACAATATATTATTCAGGAAATATTACTGACCAGCTATGCTGAATTTAAGTATGCCACGGAAGCGATTAATTACGGCTGCTATGCCTATGCCTTAAAGCCAGTGGATTATGGAGAACTGGAGAAAATGATTATTGGGGCTCTGGCAGAAGCCAAAAAAGCACTTAGCCTGGTAAATCATGATAAGTACTACGCTTATTGGACAAGTTCGCAGAAAATGAGAAAGGAACAATTCTTCTGGGACTTTTTGATTGATCAGCAGAAAGTGCAGTTTCAGGATTTTGAATATTTGCCGGAGAATTTATTTATCCCAATCTATCTGAAATATCCGGGTCAAATTCGAAAGGGCAATAGTGATTACGGAAGAGGAATGTTTGACTGGACCTTAAATAACCTGATTAAGGAAGTATTCACAACAGAAAAATATACGGTTGAGGCAGTGCTCCATCTTCAAAAGGAAAGCTTTCTGGCGGTTGTCAAGCTCAATTACGATACTACTAAAAAAGAATTGGAAGAAGATACGGCGGTATTATTTCAAAAAAAGGTTTTAAAAAATCTGGAGCTGGAATGCAGTGTTGTTCTCGGAAAGGTAACCAGGCTGGATCAGCTTCAGGAAGAGGTTGCAAAATTCCTAAGCTTAATGAAGCAAAGGCTGATTGAAAATGGAGAAATAACCTCCTTAACTGATTATAGTAATCAAATTAATGAACATAAAGCTCCGGATTTATCGATCTGGGAAAACTTTTTAAAGGATGGGCAGGACGAAGTAGTAAAAAAGGAGGTTGCCAGATATTTAGAAAAGCAGCTGTCCTATCAGAGACTGAACAGAGATGTTCTTCATGGTTTTATTACAAATTTTCTTCAGCTTTTAATCAGGGTGTTAAATGATAATAAGATACCAACCTATGAATTTGGAACCTCTTTATTTCATGCAGAGTTTTTTAATATCGCTGTTGAGAACATTACGAATGCGAAAAAAGCAGTGAACCAGATGATAGACGCGGCAATGAACATGATACGTAATTCCGACCAGGATACACCCATTGTTCAGACGGTAAAGGATTATATAGATAAGAATCTGGATAAGGACATCACGAGGGAGTCCCTGGCGGAGAAAGTATATTTGAACCAGGATTATCTGGCACGAATCTTTAAGAAGGAAATTGGTGAATCCATTGGTAATTATATTACTGGAAAACGCGTGGAGGTGGCAAAGGAATATTTGGAGAAAACCGGGGAATCTGTAAATTCAATTGCAATTAAAGTTGGATATGATAATTTTTCCTATTTTACAAAAATATTCAAAGACCGGGTAGGTATTACGCCGAAGGAATATCGTAAGCTTTATGACAAGGAAGAGAAAGAGATAAATTAAGAGAAAGACATAAATTAAGAGAAAGACATAAATCAAGTGATAGAGATAAATCAAGAGATAAAAACAAGCTGCTGAGAGGGGAGATCATTTATGAGTTCCGGATTCTTAGGTTAAGCTTTTTATAATGAAATGGAGGAGATGTATATGTTTCAGTACAAGTATCAGGTTCCGGAGAATAAAAAGATCAGGGTTATTGTGCATACGGATTGTAAAAATGAAGCAGATGATCAATTTGCAGTTGCCCATCATCTGATGACACCAAAATTTATGGTAAAAGGGATTATCGCAGGACATTTTGAAGCAAACCACATGATTTATGGAGAAGAGCAGACCATGCAGGCTAGTTACGACGAAATATGCAAGGTACTGGATCTCATGGACCTACAGGAGGAATATGGTGATAAGGTTTATAAGGGAGCTATAAAAGCAATGCCGGATGAGACTACCATGATTGCCTCTGAGGGAGTGGATTTTATTATTGAAGAAGCGATGAAAGAGGATGAGACTCCGCTCTTCGCCGTATTTCTAGGGTGCTTAACCGATTTGGGTTCGGCTATATTAAAGGAGCCTCGAATTTGTGACAGAATGACTGCTGTTTGGATTGGAGGAGGCACTTATCCGGTTGGCGGATTTGAATTCAATCTTCTTCAGGATATCGCTGCTGCCAATGTTGTATTTGAATCCAGTATGCCGCTGTGGCAGATTCCGGAGAATGTATATAAGCAGATGGAGGTATCCCTGGCAGAATTAGAATACAAGGTTCAGCCCTGCGGTGCGATCGGAAATTATCTGTTCCAGCAGATGGTGGATTTTAACAACCGCATGCACGTATTCCAGGCTTGGCCTCATGGGGAAAGCTGGGGACTTGGAGATCAGGGAACGGTAACTGTATTATTAGAGGAAAATAATAGGGGGAATTATAACTGGATTCCAGCACCCAGATTCTCCTCAGAAATGTATTACATGCATAAGCAGAATAATCGTCCGATCAGAGTGTATCATACTTTGGACGCCCGGTTTACGCTGGAAGATTTTTATGCAAAGCTTGCAATCAACTTTAAAAAATAACCTTCAGAGTTAGAAATAGAATTACAAAGCAATGGGTTCAAATTTAGAGATGCTTGGTTACTTTTGATTGCGGAATGGATCGAATTCATGATATACTTAACTTAATATAAATGGCAAATGTCTCGCATATTTTATGCGAGACATTTGTAAATCTCAGGATCGGTGAAGGAGCAGATACAATGAGTTTTCTTATTGCAACAATCTCTGATTTGGCAGGAATTCCACTTACTGAATACAGTGAGGATGGGTCAATAAAAAATATATATTCCAGTGTCAGCGATCGAACAGAGCCTTATCCCGGCATTGCTGCATATATACAGCAGCTAAGAGAAGAATTAAACACACAGGAATTCGGTATACGATATATTGATGGATTGCCGATTTGTATTTGTGGCAGTAAAGTGGAAGATAACTATTTCATTTGGGGACCCGTTGCATATCGCTATTTGAATCAACTGGAGAAAAAGAGATATAATCAACTGATTAAAAATAAGTCGGAAGAGCCAAAGGATTTATATTTTTGTACCATGAAACGCTTCATGTCTGTGATTGCTGTTATCATCACCATTATGAAGGAGAAGGAATATACACTGGATTATTTCATGAATTATGTAGATCAGAGCATTACAGAGTTTCCGGATATAGCAGAGCAGATCATTGAGTATACCATAAAGCGGGAGGATCATCTGCTGCTGAATCATACCTATGCAGAGGAGCAGGTCATCTGGGATGCAATACGGGAAGGCGATGTGGAGAAGGTTAAGCAATGTGTAAAGCTTCCTCAGTATAAAAATCCGCTGGTTATTGAAGATAATATATTTAAAAATGAAGAATACATGTCTATATCTACTATCGCAATGGCAGCCCGGGCTGCCATTGAAGGAGGGGCAACCTCTGCAGAGAGCTTTTTAATCAGTGATGTTTATTTAAAACGTATCTCAAAATGTCGTACCATTGCAGATATTAAGAGAAATTCCCACGAGGCCTGCATTGTATTTGCTGAACTGGTTAAAAAATATGTGGAGCATAGATCCTCCAACAGCTATGTGGAGGATAGTAAGAGATATATTGCTCAAAATATATTTAAGAAAATCAGTCTGTCCGATATTGCAAAAGCGCTTCAGGTGAATGCCTCCTATCTGTCAAAATTATTCTCACAAATAGAGGGCATGACCATAAGTGAATACATTCAGAGGGAGAAGATGTCAGTTGCGAAGAATATGCTCAAGTTTTCAGACCGGAGTATCTACGAAATTTCGGAATATTTGAATCTTAGCTCTCACAGCTATCTGACCAGTATGTTTAAAAAGTATGTGGGAATTACGCCTCAGGAATATCGAAGCAGAAATCACCCGCCGGAATTCTAAGAATTGAAGTATAATATAACTATATTATATAAAAATAATGATATAAAAACAAAAATATTAATAGTTCTTCTTGTGTGTTCTGTATTACAATTAGGATGTGATTTGATCTTTAGAAGTTATCTTAAAATAGCAAAGGAGTATGAGAATATGCAAAGAGAGAAGATTAGAGAAATTATAGCAAAAATGACACTGGAAGAAAAAGCAGGGTTATGCTCCGGTGCGGACTTTTGGCATACCAAGGCAGTAGAACGACTGGGAGTACCTGCCTCCATGGTATCGGATGGACCTCATGGACTTAGAAAGCAGGATGTAGAAGGAGATCATCTTGGTATGAATGACAGTATTAAGGCAGTTTGCTTCCCTGCAGGCTGCGGTACTGCAGCTTCCTTTAACAGAGAGCTGATCACTACCATGGGTGAAGCCTTAGGAAATGAATGCCAGGCTGAGGGTGTCAGCGTAATTCTGGGACCAGCAGTTAATATTAAGCGTTCTCCGTTATGCGGCAGAAACTTTGAATATTATTCAGAAGATCCTTTGGTGGCATCTGAGATGGCCGGCTCCCTGATTAAGGGTGTACAAAATAAAAATGTTGGTACCAGTATCAAGCATTTTCTTGCGAATAACCAGGAGCATCGCAGAATGTCCTCCTCCTCAGAGGTTGATGAAAGAACGCTGAGAGAGATTTATCTGGCTGCTTTTGAAGGAGCTGTTGTAAATCAAAAGCCTTGGACTGTAATGTGCTCTTATAACAAGATTAATGGAGTTTATGCTGCTGAGAATGAAGAATATCTGACGAAGGTTCTGCGTAAGGAATGGGGCTTCGAGGGTTATGTTATGAGTGACTGGGGTGCTGTGAATGCCAGAGTGGAGGATCTTGCGGCAGGCTTAGACCTGGAGATGCCTTCCACCAATGGAATCAACGATAAATTAATTGTTGAGGCAGTACAAGCAGGAACTTTAAAAGAAGAGGTTGTAGATCTGGCTTGCGAAAGAATCTTGAATATCGTATACCGTTATGAAGAGAATAGAGATAAAACGGCAGTATTTGATCGTGACAAGGATCATGAAATAGCTAGAAAAGTTGCAGAAGAGACAATTGTTCTATTAAAGAATGAGGATATTCTGCCTTTAAAGGAAAACCAGGAAGTAGTATTCATTGGTAAATATGCAAAGGCACCTCGTTATCAGGGCGGTGGAAGTTCCCATATAAATAGTCATAAGGTAACCTCTGCGGTGGAGGCAGCAGCAGGTATGAGTAATGTAACCTTTGTTCAGGGCTTTGATGATAAGGAGGATAAGCTGGACGAAGCATTGCTGGCGGAGGCAGTAGAGGCAGCAAAGAAAGCGAATGTAGCTGTTATCTTTGCAGGACTTCCGGATTCTTTTGAATCAGAAGGCTTTGACCGCAGCCATATGAGCATGCCGAATTGTCAGAATGAATTGATTAAGAGGGTTGCAGAGGTTCAGCCCAATACCGTAGTAGTACTGCATAATGGCTCTCCGGTTGAGATGCCCTGGGTGAACGAGGTGAAAGGTATTCTGGAAGCCTACCTTTCAGGTCAGGCAGTAGGCGGAGCTTGCGTTGACATACTGTTTGGTAAAGTAAATCCCAGCGCGAAGCTGCCGGAGACTTTCCCGATTAAGCTGGAGGATAATCCATCCTATCTCTATTACTTTGGTGAAAAGGATAAGGTAGAGTACCGTGAAGGCGTATTTGTAGGTTATCGTTATTATGATACCAAGAAGATGGAGGTATTGTTCCCCTTCGGATACGGCTTAAGCTACACGACCTTTGAATACTCCAATCTGACTGTAAGCAGCGATAGTATTACTGACCAGGATACGGTTAAGGTGTCCGTGGATGTGAAGAATACCGGTAATGTGGCTGGTAAAGAAGTGATTCAGCTGTATGTTGCCGATAAGGTAAGCACAGTGATCCGCCCTGTGAAGGAGTTAAAGGAGTTTGCAAAGGTTGAATTACAGCCGGGAGAAACAAAGACCGTTACCTTTGAGCTTGGTAAGAGAGCGTTTGCTTACTGGAGTGTTGAGCTTCATGACTGGCATGTAGAGTCAGGAGAATTTGAGATTCTGATCGGTAAATCCTCCAGGGATATTACTCTTAGCAAAACCATTGAGGTTACCGGAACAGTGAAGCTTCCGATCACTTATACCTTAGATTCAACACTGGGTGATCTGATGGAAAATCCTGAGGCAACACCGTTTTTGGAGACTTTGATGAAGGGCAATATCTTCTTTTCAGGGGAAAACGATGAGGATAGTGATGCTGCAAAAGAAGCAATCTCAAAAGAAATGCTGATGGCAATGATAAAATATATGCCGCTCCGCGCAATGTTAAGCTTTAGCAGCGAACTTCGCAGAGAGGATATTCTAGATATATTGGCAAAGTTGAATAAGACCGTGTAAGAGGCATAGTATAATAAACTTTAACGAATAAGATGTAAAGAACAGATGGGGCTGCACATTATTTAGTGCGAGCCCCATCTGTTTCAAATAATTTTTATAATCATACCGGAAGTTATTACCATACCAACTGCGATAAAGCTCCCGTAATTTCTGACAGAATCTCTGCTATTCATCTCTCTCATAAGGTAATAGCCACATCCTACAATCAGTGAGATTCCCACTAATAATACGAGTGTAGTAAAAATCATAAAACTCATTTGAGCTGCTCCTTCCATTTTAATAATAGGGATGAATTTATAATTACAGCGATGGAGCCAGCATTATGTACCAGTGCGCCCATAACAGGCCCCAGAACTCCCAGCATAGCCAGAAGAATAGCGGCAAAATTTAGTACCATTGAGAGCGTCATATTAAATTTAATTGTGTTCATGGTTTTCTTTGATAGAGCCAGCAAATGGGGAAGGCTCTTAATCTCATCACCGACTAACGCTATATCAGCGGCATCTACAGCGATATCACTGCCGATCCCACCCATTGCAATTCCAACATGGGCATGCTTTAAAGCAGGTGCGTCATTGATACCATCGCCAACCATACAAATTGGTTCCTCGTTATTTTGATACTGCTCAATGATTGCTAATTTATTCTCTGGCAGACAATTAGGATAGACCTCCCGGATGCCTGCTAGCCTTGCCATATGGGCAGCAGCCTGCGGATTGTCACCGGTAAGCAGTACAAGGTTAAAGTTAAGCTGTTCTATTTTTTGCATTATGTCCTTTGTATCAGGACGTAAGGTATCGGATAAGGCAAGAAAGCCGGAAGCCTGGCCTTCAACAGCAATGAAGATAATCGTGCAGCCCTCATTCTTATACTCATCTGCTTTATCAAGCAGTGTTTGGGAAGGAGTAACAGAATGCTCCTGCATTAATTCTAGATTACCAGCCAGAATATGAAGATCCCTCACTTGCGCAAAGACTCCTCTTCCTGGAAGCATTTGAAATTCTTGTGGATCGCACAAGGGAAGTGTGTGGTTTGTTCTATAGTAAGCCGCAATTGCCTTTCCTAATGGGTGCTCAGAACGTTGTTCCGCAGAAGCGGTGAAAAACAGCAGCTCGTCAGCAGACAGGGAAGCATGAAAGCATTCTATGGCAGTCACATCAGGTTTTCCGTAGGTAATCGTTCCTGTTTTATCAAAGGCAATTCGATTCACGGCAGCAAGTCGTTCCAAAGCATCTCCTTCGCGGATTAGAATACCGGACTTGGCTGCGTTACCAATGCCGGCCATAATTGCAGTTGGTGTCGCAAGAACTAATGCACAGGGACAGAATACAACCAGGATAGTTACGGCTCTTATGATTTCTCCGGTCAGGAACCAGGTACCAAGGGCAGAAAGCAGAGCTATGGCTACAATCCAGGTAGCCCATCGATCCGCAATTCCTACAATCTTGGCTTTTCCTGCATCTGCTGATTGTACCAGACGAATCATTCTTTGAAGCGAGCTGTCTTCACCAACCTTTGTAGCCCTCATATCAAAGCTGCCATACTGATTCACAGTACCACTGAAAACCTCATCGCCGGTGTTTTTATCAACCGGAAGAGACTCTCCGGTCATAACAGCCTGATTCACAGAGGTTTGCCCATATGTAATAATACCATCCACAGCGATGGTTTCTCCTGCATGTACACGTAGTATGTCATCTACCTGAATCTGCTCGGCGGGGACAAGAAGCTCTTCGCCATTTCTGATTAATCTTGCGGTGGTAGGGGTAAGCTGCACCAGCTTTTCTATTCCGGCTCGAGCTTTTGCTACGGTACGTTCCTCCAGAAAGGCGCCAAGTGCCATAATAAAGGCAATCTCTCCGGCGGCAAAGATTTCTCCGATGATCACTGAGGCTACGAGTGCAATGGAAACCAGTACGTCGGCTTTGATATCGAATTCGGTCACAAGGCCTACTATCGCTTCCTTAATAATAGGAATACCGCAAAGAATAATGGCTGCCCACGCAAAGTCAATGGGAAAACTGCCAATAGAAAATAGACTAAATAGAATAGAAACAAAGGATACTACCAAAAAAAAGATCGTTCTGGATTCCTCATTTTTTATTAATTTTAGCACATACACCATCCTTTCTGATACCCATAGGGGTATTGGTATGATTATACCCCTATGGGTATACCGTGTCAATTATTTTTAATAAAAATGTAAGGAGTGTTTTTTGATAAATTGACTGCCTGATAATCTACAGGAGTGGCTTCCAAAATATAGGGAGGGTTTCTGATATAGAAGGAGCATGTAAAAAAAATAAGGAGGGGTTATGATAAAGAAAGAGCATGTGCTAAGATATAAGGAGGGGTTTCTGATAAAAAAAGAGCATGTTCAAAGATATAAGGAAGAGTTTTTGATAAAGAAAGAGCATGTTCTAAGATACAAGAAATAGTATAAGAAAAAATTAGAGCTGAGAGTAATAAAAAAGACATTATCTCATAAACTGAAACAATGTCTTTCAATCTGCATACCATATATTAATCTATCTATCTTAATAATACTGGTGCTAGCTTGCACAAAACTTACGTCATACAGAACCGGTATATATTCAAAGCAGATACACCCTAGGTCATTCTTGAAAAATGTTCTACAGCCTTTGCAAAATCCGAAATGGTCTTATCAGCATCACCATGCTCAATGCCTTCTCTGACGCAATGGTTTAAATGACCCTCCAAAACGACCTGACCGACCTTTTGCATAGCACTTTTCGCAGCATTTATTTGAATTAATATATCCTCGCAAGGTAGATCTTCATCCACCATTTTATCAATTGCTCTGATTTGTCCCATAATTTTATTTAATCTTCGATGCAGATTATCTGTATCCATACACTGGCGCATCTAATCACGCTCCCTTCTATACAATTACATAAGACCTCATAGATACCTATAGGGGTATATGCCAGTATAACATTATTTACATAGAGCGTCAAGAAACTGGTATAAACCGAGGTAAAAATGAGGTAAAAACAAAGGTATTATGAGATAAGCTACAGCTTCTGGGGAAAGAAAGGAGAGTTATGGGTCTGTACAAACAATAAATATGGAAAAAATGTATAAAAATATTATAAAATTTCAGTAAGTCCATCTGTCCCTTTTTAAGAGGGATAGGCACTTTATGTCAATAACACACATATGATAGTAATGACACATTGGGCATGAGGTGCTTATCTTCGTGAAATCATTTCCCAAGCCGCTAAGCACCAAAGAAGAATCAGATTACCTTAGGCTTTGCAGAGAAGGCGACAAGGATGCACGGGATAAATTGATTGAACATAATCTAAGGTTAGTAGCGCATATTGTTAAGAAATACAACATGATTGACAAAGAGACGGATGATTTAATATCAATTGGCACAATTGGACTAATTAAAGCCATCGATACCTTTGATGAAGAAAAGGGGATTCGCCTGGCTACTTATGCCTCCCGCTGTATTGATAATGAGCTCCTGATGATGCTTAGGAGCGGAAAGCGCTTATCAAAAGAAGTTTATCTGTACGATCCCATCGGATCAGACCGGGAGGGTAATGAGATCAATTTATTAGATATCATTGAAGAAGCCGAGATGGATATTGTAGAAAATATTGTTTTGGAAGATGATATTAAAAAACTATATAGTATGATAAGCAAGGTCCTTACGGATCGTGAACGTGAAATTATCTGCCTTCGTTATGGACTTAGCAATCATAAAGAAGTAACTCAAAGGGAGATTGCAAACAAACTTGGCATTTCCAGAAGCTATGTTAGCAGAATTGAAAAGAAAGCGCTAAAGAAATTGAGGGAATGCTTTGAAAACTGATGTAATGTAGTAAAAAGCGTTGAAGAGTTTAGGGGTATTGTACTACGAAAGGGAAAAAGTATTTCTTGTAAGACAAATCGTGATGGACACAGAAATTATAAGAAGAATCTACCATCCATAAAAGGGAATCCTCAGCCGGGACTCCCTTTTATTATTGGTGCAATTCTCTTGCTGGAATAATATTACAAACATTATTTTGAATTACGAAAAAATACTATCTGATCACAAGATTTGGATAAAGAGATAGCCTTCACAGCAAGGAGCCAATCGCCATTCTCTTTTTTTGCAGGTGTTTCCCATTCGCCTGTGATTTGAAGCGCATCAGAAGCCATCAGATATTCTCCGTTTCGAGGATTAAACCAGATGGCCTGATAAGTACCACTGGCCAGTCCATCTATTTTTTTCGTCGATCTGGTGGAATCCTCATAATAGATAATCATACGGTTACGAGCTTCATTTATTGTCACAAGGGGAGCTCTTTTTGAAAATGGGCTAATATCTTTTTTCTCTTCCGGCTCCTGATAAGGCAGTAACTCTTCAAAATGATATTTTTCATAAAAGTCTTTCATATATCCCATCTGCACAGCGCCGATCCCATCAATTGCTTCATACCAGGGGATATCAAAGCGGTTAAAGATCAGACTCATGGGAGTGGGATTCCCTTTTTCAAGAACATTATCCCAGATTCCCTGCGCACCATAAGTATAACCGCAGCCGCCCAGCTGTATGGACAGATAAGCTACTCTTCTTAGCATATCCGCGGTACACATTCGTGTCCCGTTTTCCTCTAATGTTGAGCAAAACTCATAGAAGCATTCGGATTCAATGAAGGGTTTATTTGCATATTTCTGAAAGAAATCCTTGTAATCGTCCCGGCTGACAATAAAGTCTCCGTGCCCAGCCTGATTCAGGGTAAAATCAAACCAGTCCTCCTCCTGATAATAGTTGGCAAAAGGACGTTCGTTGGTATAATGGGCGGTTTGTAAAGTACCATAGCCATCCAGTTCCTCCATGTACTTTGCTACCTCCCGCCAGCCATTGATGCAAAGCATACGTTCCTCACCGCCTTGATAACCGGCTACCTCACCGGCTAAAGTCCAAACAATGGGTAGGGCACCGTACCTTGCGATGATATATCTCGCAAGGTGCTTTTGCTGTGCTGGATTATGAAGGATTGACATAAACCAGGCAAGACCCAAGGCGTTAACTAAGCCGAGATCTGCCAGATAATACATTCGCCTGTCTAATTCCTTCTGATAGAATTCTACATTGGGAACAATACCCTGGGGAGTCTCCTGCCAGTAGCGCTGCTCACCGCCCATCGGCTTATCACTTCTAAGATTGGTCTGATATACATTAAAGCCCTGAGCTACCCTTCGGTCAGCCATACCTTGAAACATGCTGTCCATCTCCGGGTGATTGGACCAGTTCCAGCGTTCGTTATAGGCGAATTCCCAATGAGTATCTCCCAGCCAGAAGAATGGAGTACCATCATCATGAATCAAATATCTTCCACTAGGGTGAACCTTTAAGAATCCGTGGCGATAGATTGCCAGGTCTCCGGTATAAGGAATGCATTCTACTTCTCCCCGGGTACCATTTAGTCCTGAAGCATTCTCAGTGCTGATGCACCAGGTCCAAATTCCCATTTCTGTAGGTGCAAAGGATACTTTATAAACATCTGCTCCATCCCAGTAAGCCTCACGATTGATTTGTCTGCCGGAGGGGGCAGTAAATACCGCATTAATACCAGCATCCAAAAACGGATTCTCGTAGTTGGCCTCACTTTTGAATTCTAAGATTATCTGACGCCATTGTTCTGCCTTTTGATTAACATAACCCATGCTATAACCCCCTTTTTCTTGCCAGGTCCACGGCTAACTCAATTAAGTCCGTTGCATCCTCTTTGCAAATAAAGCCCTTAAGTACTTGTTCCCGGGTATCCTGGGTAACGAGCTGTCGATAGTGTCAAAGGCTTGTCTTATCGTTTGCTGGTGCAGACTGTCATTGCGTTTTAATATAGGAGCAGCCCTTTGCTATTGCGGCATATCATTATTTGAACCGCGATATTGCTGCGGGGTGATGCCTGCAATCTTCTTAAATTGCTTATGAAAATAGGAGCTGTTGGAAAAACCGGTGGCATCGGCGATCTCCTGAAGGGACATATCCGTTGTAATCAATAGTTTTTTTGCCGCATTGATTCGTTCGCTGGTAATGTAGGTGTTAAGTAGAATACCGGATTGTTTGTGAAACAGGTAGGATAAATAATCCGGATTCATGTGGATCGCCTCTGCAATGGTATTTCTGTTTAGCTCCTCGGAATTTAAGTGGGCTTTTACGAATTTCTTTACTTCTTGTACGAAGGAGGCGGAATCGGAATTCACCTTAAGTATTTCCTCTGTATCCTGCAGTAAATGCTCTGTCCAGTAAAGAAATTCCTCAATGGAAGAAGTGGCTTTTACAAAATCTGTGTGCAAAACCAGCTTAGGGAATAATTCATAGGTGGAGATTTCCTTGGATTCCAGTACGGAGAATATGGTCTGTAGTACTCCGTAGTATAATGCGATAAGCATTCGGACTGGGTAATAGGAGGTATCCGTTTGAAAGCTGGTCTTAATATTTTCCAGGATGAAATGAGATTTATACTGTAATAAATATTCGGACCATTTTGCTAAAGGAAAATCCTTCAGCTGCAGATCAGTAAAGCCTTCGCTGCTTGGAAGACCTAAGTCATGTACCGGTATAACAATGCTTTCCGTTGCAAAAGTATTCGCACGGAAGTTTTTGAGAACTTGATAGCAATCGGCAGCATGCAAAAGAGATCTTTTATCGGACACATAGATGGAATAGCGATAAGCAGGTAGGGCATCGGACAAGCTGCTTAGCAGGATCTCACAAAAATGAAAGGCATCCTGATAATCGGGAAAAGCAACCGATGGAATGGGAAGAAGCAGCTCCTGATTGGATACCTTGTAAACGGAGCTGTCAATGTTTTCTTCAAACTGATTTATAATAAGCGACTTGATTTCATCAAAATTCACATCACGTTTGATTTCTTTTGAGATTACTTTGGCTTGGAAATGGATCAGAACAAAGTAAAAGTCAATGTTAGCCCATTCTGTGGGCAGACTTAGACGTTGCAATGCACTTATTATGCTGTTATCCTCCGGCAGCACCATGCGGGTAAAGATAGCACTCCAAAAGGTCTCAAAACGTAAGAGCTTATCCTCATCCCAGGAATCCATAATTTTTTTTGCTCGATCCAGTTCTCTTTCTACCATAACTTTTGATACAGCATTCGCCAGTACCTCTTCCAGCTCTGCGCTTTGAGCCGGCTTTACGATATATTGAAAGCATTCCAAGACAATGGCTTTTTGCGCATAATTAAAATTCTGGTGGCCGGTAAGCAGCAGCTTTACCGGACGATAACCCTGTTCGTTTACCCAAGTGATCAGATCCAGACCACTGCCCTTTGGCATCTCGATATCGGTTAGTAAAATATCGATTTGATATTGTCCGAAGGCTTCCTGCGCCTGCTTCATGCTATATGCGGTATAGATGTTATCAATACCAAGGCTTTCCCAGTTAGTATTTTGAGCAATACCCTGCACAATATAATATTCATCATCGACGATCAGTATATTCATTCATTAGCCTCCTGTAAATCTACTGGATAGAGTTAGTTTATTAGTGATTTCTTCCGCTGTGCTTTATTTGTCACCAGCTGCGGAGTAAGCGATATAGGGAATATCAATATCAATTCGGGCACCAGAACCAGGTTCATTCGAGATGCGAAGGCGGGTGGTTTCCCCGTATACCAGCTGAAGTCGTTTGGCAACATTCGCAATACCCAGCTGTTTTCCTTTAAAATTCAGTTTTTCCTGATGCTTCATCATTGAGCTTAAGCTCTGAAGAATCTCATCTGAAAAACCGTCTCCAGAATCGATATGAGTTAAATGAATCATGGTTTCTCCATTATACTCAATTAGCTGAGCCGAAATTTGAATGGATAAGGGCTCTCCCATCACCATATTATACTTAATTGTATTTTCTGTAAACATTAATAGGATAAGTGGGAAGACAGAAGCATCGTCTGCCCCGAGAGCAATGTTTGTATTATATTCAAGATAGCCCGGAAAGCGAAGCTTTGTTAATTCAATATAATTATCAATAAAAGAAAGCTCTTCCTTTAATGACACTTTTGTACGTGCAGATAGGGTATAGCGCAAATGCTCCGACAGAGTCTGTATCATTTTTTGCAAAGTCTCCTGATGCTCTGCACTATTTCCTGCCATTGCTGAGATGGAGTAGAGGCAGTTGATTAAGAAATGGGGAGCGATTTGCGACTTTAGGTACTGAAGCTCAAGCTGTGATTTCGACAGCTTTTCTTCATAAACATTGATACGAAGATTATGAATTTCATCCAGCATGTTATTAAAGGCATTATCAATCTCAATAATTTCTTTGCAATTGGAGGCATCTGCCGGGAGTTTCTGGTC
>JAEWMZ010000405.1 GCA_023392995.1 Bacillota bacterium | reverse complement strand
CCGTTTCTTATTGTTCTCGTGCTTTTTTGTCATTCAACTTCTCCTCCAATACATTGCATCTATTTCGCTAATAGGGAAAACTCTAGTGCTGCTATTATTTATACCAACAAGAGCCTTTCGCCTAAAGGCACCTATTATTTAGGGCTCACCCACCATTCCACGGGTGAGCCCTTAGTTATGATAAAAATCTCATATCAGTCCTTACTGAATTGCACCGGACACACAGTTTTCTTCTCCGAATTCCTTGTAGGCAGCTTTACAGATTTCATCATACATTTGCTGTGCTGTAACCTCACCTGCCAGCAGAGCCTGCAGCTTTGGAGCAATCACCTGTTCCATTAGGGTTGCTGCTTTGGAACTCATTTCTGCCGTCATACCCGTTGGAGGTGCAACCACAAGACTCATCATTCTGGAGGCTGTTGCAAGATTATTCTCATCACGCCCCTCTACCAAATAGTCCCCAATAACTGCTCTGCCGGATTCACACACTGCATCCAGATATAATTCAGAAGCCACATCTGCAGCTATTTTACCGGAGCAGAGATAATTCAGAGCCAGCATAACATTTGCCAGATGCTCATCCGTTGTCTTGGTATTACGGAAGGCCATCAGACCGTCCACCGTACCATAACAGGATTCCTTAACACCCTCCATAACAGGAATCGGAAGGAAGGAATACTGAACCGGAATAGAGCCTTCCACTGCTGTTGCATCCTTAGCTTCAAGAGCCTTATTATTCTTATTGATATTGTTCTCAAACAAAGGCATTGCCTTTCCAAAAATCATGGCATTACCGGTTTGGCACATCACCATACGCTGTGAAGCGTCTACCCCATAGTTAGGTGTATAGCCGGAAGCACTGATGTCTTCAATCGCCTTTAGGAAGGTAAGCATATTGGAGCTGGTGTAGGAGTATTTTAAGTCGTTGGTAAATGCATTATTAAGACCAGCGGATATACCAAAGATGTTCAGCATATCAGAAGCCGTTACTGCCGACGTTGCAAAGACAAAGCCAAAGCGGTTATCCTTGGTTCCTTTGGCAATTGCTGTCTTGAACTCTTCAAAGGTCCAGCCCTTCTGCTGAACATTTAAAACATTTACTCCTGCTTCTTCTAACATCTCCTTATTTCCGCCAATGGATTGAATGGACAGATAGAGGGGTAATCCATAGGTTTTTCCTTCCAGAGACATATATCCCAGAGCATTCTTATCATAATCTGCCAGAGTAGCAGCATCCATATAATCAGCTATGTTAATTCCTACCCCCAACTCAACATAGGTTCCGATGGTTGAATAAGATACCTCAGCAATATCAGGTGCTTCACCAGCAAGTGCCATCGTAGATAATTTTTCACTATGATCATCCCAGGAGGTCTCAATAATTTCTATTGTTAAATTAGGATATTGCTGATGAAACTCACCTGCCCATACTTTAACTTTCTCTAAATAGGTAGCGGATACAGGCGGTACCATTAAGGTAATGGTATCTTCTTTGGCATTTTCGTCGGTTTTCGTTTCTTCAGTCTTATCTGTGGAATCTGCAGGTGCTACAGTGGCTCCCCCTCCTGTTGTTTCCTGCTTCTTGGAGCTGCAACCGGCAAACATACCGTAAACCATGGTCAATACGAGGAGCATAGCTAATACTTTTTTCATAAAATACCTCCCAATACTATTTGTTATTCGGATTTTTCGGCATCCGTACTGCCTTCGGTACCAGCCTTGCTGATATAGGTTCTCTTCAGCTGACTGATGCTTTCGTCATAATTTCTGTTGATGTATGCCACATACAATATATCAATGATGTTCAATTGGGATATTCTTGAGGACATAGCACCGGTTCTGATCAATACTTCTGAAGAGGCGACACATAGATTTAAATCAGATAATTTGGCAAGGGGAGATTCATCGGAACGCGTTATCGCGATAATCGGCGCCCCGTTCCTTTTAATATTCCTTGCGCAAGTGAGCATTTCCTGAGTAAAGCCAGAATAACTGATGATAATTGCAAGATCATTTACTTTAATATTTCTTGCCTGAAGCAGCTGTGCATGCCAGTCATCACTGATACAGCAGGCTTTGTTGATTCTTAAAAACTTTAAATAGGCATCGCGCGCAACCAATAGGGAAGAACCAATTCCAAACAGATATAATGTATCGCATTGGATCAGTAAATCAATGCATTTGCCCAGAATATCAATATCAATTAATTTTCTTGTATTATCAAGGGATATCATATTCTTATATGTAACTTTCTCTACCATCTGCTCTAAGGTATCCCCTTGATTAATATCCTCCATTTTACCAAGAGCATTCTCTTTCTCAATGGCGACATCCTGAATGAGTGATTTCTGAAGCTCCTTATATCCGGAAAACCCCATCTTCCAACAGAGCCGCATAATTGTTGAGGGTGAACAGTAGGTTCTTTGAGCAAGTAGCTGAACACTGCACCCGATCGCTTCTTCCGGATGTGAAAGAAGAAAATTAACCAGACTCTTCTCTGCCGTACTGGCATCCATCATATATTCCTGCAATTTTACTAGAACGTTTTTCATCGTATCTCCTCTTCACTTCTGATAATATCATACAAATTGTTTTTGTCAATTTGATTGGTAATATATGAAATAATGTACCATTCTTTGAACATTTTCACAATAGTTAATATACCATTCTGATATTTCAGTCAGCAGTAATGATTAAATAATTCAGCAATTACAAGCAATTTATGGTATCCTGATGATGACCTATAAAATTGAATTTTCGATTCATCATAGGCATCAATTCGAATAAAATTTTATGATTACGCTAAGAAAATGCCAAGGCTATAACACCATGAATAGAAGAATATAAAAGTTTTTTTAAAAATGGAAATAAATTTCCCCCCTACGCTACTCTAATAGGTAAGATAATCCACCAGAAAAACACAGAAATTCTATTATTTCATCCAAGCAGGAAGATTTCTAAGTAAAATAACCATGTCAATTTACTTCACCTCATGGTAAAAAGGAATTTCTATTACCGGATGAAATATTTCCCGATCAATACTGTTTCTCAAAAATCGGAATCAGTAAATATAGGTAATTGCGAAACTCATTAACTGAAGATATTGTATACACAGCAGACACTGTTTCGAAGCGAAAGCTAAGCCCGAAGGAAGCGTTGGAGCGAAGAAATAGTGTCTACTGTGTATACAATTGCAAAAATTACATTGTTTCGAAATTGCCTATCCGTAAACTATGTGAAAGGATTTGACTCTATGCATCTTTCAGAAGATAAATTCATTGTACAAATGAATGAAATGAAGCAGCAGCTTTACCGAATTGCCTTTTTATATCTAAAGAATGAGTCTTCTGCCCTGGAGGCAGTGGATGAAACCATCTATTTAGCTTATAAAAATTTGAAGAAGCTGAGAGAGCCTCAGTTCTTTAAGAGCTGGGTTACCAGAATTCTGATTAATGAGTGTAAAAAGGACCTACGGCACAAGAAGAAAGAGGAATTGCTGGAGATATTCCCGGAACAAGGTCAGGAGGATTATGATGCCCTTCCCTTAAATGATTCGGGGTGTAGCATGTGTATTTCACTCTAACGGACATTCGACCTCCAGGACGCAGAATGCAGGATGTGAAATGCTCTGCATTTCACATCCTGCATTCTGCTCTTTTTTTAATTTATATTACTCCGCATTTTTGATCTTCCCAAAGCATAACTCAGGCATTCATAACCACTAAAATATACGAATAAGCCATCCTTGCAATATCGAATTAATCGAATTGTGAATGATACAAGCGATAATAAAATCCGTTCTTCTCCATTAACTCTTGATGGGTACCCTGCTCTACTACATTGCCTTGATCTACCACCAAAATATTATCTGCCCCTTGAATTGTTGATAAGCGGTGAGCTATGACAAAACATGTCTTCTCCTCCATAAGCCTGCGCATGGCCTTCTGAATCTTTACCTCTGTTCTGGTATCAACATTGGAGGTAGCCTCATCCAGTATCAGCATCTTTGCCTCCAAAAGCATGGCTCTGGCAATGGTCAGCAGCTGCTTTTGTCCCTTGGAGATATTGATACCATCCTCATTAATTATGGTATCATACCCCTCCGGTAAGCGTTTGATAAAGGAATGAATCCCCGCCAGCTTGGCAGCCTCTACGACTTCCTCCATCGTTGCAGTCTCTTTCCCATAGGCAATATTATCAAATATACTCCCCTGAAACAGCCAGGTATCCTGTAGTACCATGGCATAGGCTTTACGCAGACTCGACCGTTTGATATCTCTTGTTTCTACCCCGTCAACACAGCTGCTGCCGTCCCAAACATCATAAAACCGCATAAGCAAATTGATGATTGTCGTTTTCCCTGCTCCTGTCGGGCCTACAATCGCCGTAAGGCTTCCCGTTCTGGCATGCAAAAAAAGATTCTTAATAATCTGTTTATCCGGTACATAACCAAAAGAGACCCCTTCCAGCCTCACATCGCCCTTCAGGTTCGTCAGCACTGTCGCATTCTCCTTATCGCTAACCTCCGGTGACTCATCCATCAGGCGAAAAACCCGCTCTGCCGCTGCGGCTGCTGATTGAAGCTCACTGATGATATTCGCCGCTTCATTAATGGGTCCAGAAAACTTTCTACTATATTGAATAAAGGAGGAGATATTACCCAGGGTCATCTTACCAAACAGGAATAGAACTGCTCCCGCCACCGTTACTAAGGATACGGATAAATTATTAATAAAATTTACTGTAGGTCCTGTAATACTGCTGTAGTACTCCGCATCATAATAGGCATCTACCGTTGCTGTGTTTAACTGGTCAAATCTTCCCATGACAGATTTTTCTGCCGCATATGCTTTGATGGTTTTTTGACCGGATACCATCTCCTCTACGAAGCCATTCAGTTCTCCCAGCCGGGAAGAACGTTTTCGAAACAGCGGCTTAATCTTTTTTGCCATGTATCTCGTATAGAATATGGACAAGGGAATTGTAATTAAGATTACCAGCACCAGCTCCGGCGAGATAATAAACATCATAATGAAGGAACCGATTATCGTAATCCCACTGGCCAGCATCTGTACAATATCCGTTGACAGAGAGGTGTTTACCGTATCGATATCATAAGAGATACGGCTGATGATATCTCCCGCTTGATTCCGGTCAAAATAACCGACGGGAAGCTCTACCAGCTTCGTAAATAAATCCTCTCTCATTTTTTTTACAATTTTCTGGCTTAATTTAATCATTAATACTGCCAGCAGATAGGCTAACACCGAAGAGGCTGCATAAAAAGCAATCATCCACCCAGCATAATAAAATACCTTTTGAAATACCACCAAGCCTTTTCCCGGTTCAATTGCATCAATTGCATAGCCGGAAAGCATGGGGCCGATCAGAGCCAGCATATTACTAAAAATTGTCAGTAAAATCGCCAGCAGCATCATCCATTTATAGTGGTAAAAATATCCCCAAAGCCTTCGAAGAACATATTTTGTATCCTTCGGCTTATCTGTTTTGTCACTGATTGGTCCTTTCGCAGCCATTGTCCCTTCCCTTCTATCCCATGCAAGTGATTTCCGATGATTATGACCTGTTCTCAAATATCTTCCGTTAGTAAGTTTCACAATTACCTATACCGTTCTTTTTGGAATCAAGCCATCATCTGGGATTGATATATTTCCCTATAAACCTCACTATGCTCCAGCAGTTCCTCATGTGACCCGTATCCAGCCATACGGCCCTCTTCAAGCACCAGGATATGATCCAGCTTCATAACAGAGCTGATTCGCTGCGCGATCACAATGGTTGTCGTATCCTTATAATTCTCCCGAATTGCCTTACGAAGCAGAGAATCTGTTTTATAATCCAGGGCACTGGAGGAATCATCCAGAATCAGAATCTCAGGGCTGCCCGCCAAAGCTCTTGCTACCAAAAGCCTCTGCTTCTGTCCACCGCTTAAATTGCTGCCCTTAATCGCTAGTTTATAGTCCAGGCAATCCTCCAGCTCTTCCAGGAATGCTGCAGCCTGTGCATGCTCGGCAGCTTCTAATACGCTCTCTCTGGCAAGCTCTCTTCCAAGGCTGATATTTTCATAGACTCGATCCGCGAATAATACATCATTTTGAAATACAACACCAAATCGCTTTCTTAAGTCCTGTTTATCCAGTGTTCGAAGGTCTTTGCCGTCAATGCGGATGCTTCCTTCTGTTACATCATAAAAACGCATCAGTAAATTAATCAGTGTTGTTTTTCCTGCTCCGGTAGATCCAATGATCCCCAGGCTCCCGCCTTTTTTAATACCAAAGTTCATATCCAGTAGACAGGGCTCATTTGAATAAGAAAAATACACATGCTCAAAGGAAATGTGATACGGAGCTTCTTCTTTCTCATTCTGTGCGGCCTGAAACTCAAACACTTCTCCTCGCTTTAATTTTACGTCTGTTTCAGGCTCTTCTATTGTTTCATGCTTTTCTGCTGCTTTAAGTTCTTCTGCGGTTTTAAACTCTTTTACAGCCTGAAACTCTCCCAATGTGATAAGATCCTCTTTGGTCTCAAGCACCTCTTCGATACGCGATGCAGATGCACTTGCCTTTGAAAATACCACAAAGATTCTTGTAATGGCCATAACAGCCTGAAGCATAATTGTAAAATAAGAAAGAAAAGCAACAATTTTACCAGGCTCCGAAGCCCCGCTATTAACGCGGTAGGCACCAACCACAACCACAAAGGTCAAACCGAAATTCAACAGAAGATTCATGATAGGATTGGTCACTGCCATGGTAATTCCCGCTGTCTGTTCCTTACCTACCACTTCATCATTAATCCGTGAAAACCGCTCTTTTTCTGATTCTGTCTTTGATAAGGCTTTGATTACCCGTATACCGGTAATATTCTCTCGTACAATCCGAATCATTTTATCCACTGTTTTTTGCAGCCCCAGATAGAGCGGAATACCTTTCTTCGAGACTGCATACACCACCAGACCCAAAAATGGAAGCACGGCAATCAATACCAGCGTCAGTACCGGCTCCAGAGTACTCGTTATTATAATTCCGCCGATTAGGATGATTGGAGCACGGACACCTAATCTCTGCATTAGGCCAATCATATTGTGTATATTATAAGTATCCGTAGTCATTCTGGATTCCAGAGACGGTATTGTAAAATGATCTAATTGTGTGCCGGACAGATCCAGGATTTTTGAAAACAAATCATGACGAAGCCTTTCTGTTGTATTACGGGCTACCAGCGCCGCCATCCGGTTTGCTGTTATATTCAAACTTCTGGCTCCTATGGATAAGAGGATCATAGCTAATCCCCACCATAGAACCAGAGACACCTTTTTATATGGAATAACATCGTCAATAATATAGGCTAATACCCAGGGCAAGCCCAAATCCATGAAGGTTCCAAGTACCTTGATGGTAAATCCCAGTGTCATACGCAAAGAATAAGGCTTAAGATATTTAAGAACTGTCTTCAAGATAAAAACCTCCTCCAGTTACCTTCCATTTCATTACAAGCAAAACTGTAATCACTTACATACCAATTTATTCTAGTCTTCTCAATTTGTCCAGTCAATACCTGCAACCTATTTCCTCGCATCTTTGTGCAGTCTGCACATGTAAACCCGTGCAGCTATGCCGGGCTATAGAAGCCACAAAGGGGGTTCCACTCCTTTATTATTAATAGAATAATTATTGCTTATTAACTCAAACTTCGCACATAGATTTTAGCTATGCACCTTGAAAATTCAATATCTGGCAGTAATTAAGTTATCAATGTTCAGCTCATTTCATGCTACTTTTAGCCGCTCCTTCAAAACAGATGGAATT
>JAEWMZ010000402.1 GCA_023392995.1 Bacillota bacterium | reverse complement strand
AATTCCATCTGTTTTGAAGGAGCGGCTAAAAGTAGCATGAAATGAGCTGAACATTGATAACTTAATTACTGCCAGATATTGAATTTTCAAGGTGCATAGCTAAAATCTATGTGCGAAGTTTGAGTTAGTAAGATTATCATTTAAATATCAATTAAAGCGGAGACTTGCGGTAATTTTTAATCTTTTATAACGAATAGCAATCTTCATTATATCTATAAATCTGTCCCTGTGTTAAAACATAATATTTTAAAAATTAAGCCCAAACAACAAATTTAGTTAATAATTTACATATTATTCAATATTTATTGACATTAATTCCCTTGATGTTTATAATATTATTGTGGTGTCACTACTATAACTAATGAAAATTTTAAAAGGAGGCAAAAGATATGAACATAAGAAAAAAACAATTACGTAACTTGTTGGTTTTGACATTAGTATTTATTATGTCATTTTCATCAATTCCTGTGACGAGGGCTAACGCAGCGTCATATTTTACCGGTAACAAATGGAATAAAAGTGTAGTTAGTATCTATGTTGATGATACTCCTTCTTCAGCTCAGGCTGGTATAACAATACCAAGTATTTACTATGTTTATTGGCGCTCAAGTATAATTGAAGCAATAGGCAGATGGAGTATGTATCTAAATTCATGGAATGCTGATATTAGAATCTCCCTTGCAAATAGTGCTTCCTCTGCAGATGTAGTTATCAAGTATGGGACTAGATCTACTTCCTGGGCTCAAACTTTTCCCACTGCTTCTAATGGGGTATTTCAAAAAGTCGAAATCGAAATTAGAGACTGGTCTTTCTACCAATACAATTTTGATCCCCTAACTCAAACAGATATTGTAACTCATGAACTAGGGCATGCTTTGGGTTTAGCTGATATCTCAGAGGCAGCTGCTGCAAGTGCTGGAATTTCCAGTATTATGGTTAATTCAGTTTATCCTCCGAGTGCTCACTTTAGTGGGTATCCTACTAATTTTGATAAAACCAACATATTCACTCTTTACTAATTACTAATTACATAATATCTAAAAAAGAACCTTTACTCCGGTATCCTTAGATTGGGGAGTAAAGGTTCTTTTATATAGTGCGCCCGGCGGGCGCACGTTTCAACGGGTGTAAGTCCCGAGTCCGCCTGGTAGTAGGAAGGACATAGCTAATGGCAAGGGTGTCATGGGTGACTACGAATCTGAAGGAAGCCGGATGGCAAATCTCTGGTCTGATGAACAGAAATCATATCAGGCTATAATCGGGGGTAAGGCTGCTATTCAAGTCGAAGCCCAATAACTACACGGAACCGCTTATAGTAAATATGGCAGATAGATGGAGAGAAGGAACGTGTGAGTACCCGGGGAGATCTGCATGGAACGCCTTGAAAGAGGTAACTATTATCGCAAGATAATAATGAACATGCAGAAGTCAGCAGAGGTCGTAGTAGCCGAAAGGTAAAGGACCGAATCAATAGGAGTCCCAAGTATGACCGAGAAAGGAGGAATGGCTGATGAAGGCAGAAAACTCTGAAAACAGAGACTGTCCGCAAAGAGATAGTGCGGAACATGAAGGGTATGCGGAAGTGCGAAGGTCATTCCGTTCGATATGGAAAGAAAAGGACAGTGCACAGCCAGAACTCTTGGTGAAGATACTGTATAAGGACAATCTAAACAGAGCTTATAAAAGGGTAAAGGCAAACAAGGGAGCACCAGGGATTGACGGAATAACCGTTGATGATATAGGTGCATACCTACGGGATAATCAAGAAGCCATAATCGAGAGGATATACAAAGGGAAATATACACCCGACCCGGTAAGACGCAAAGAAATCCCGAAAGCAGACGGTGGAATGCGAAAGCTTGGTATTCCAACAGTCAAAGACCGCATTTTTCAACAAGCCATTGCACAACAACTGATACCGATTTATGAAGCACTATTCTCGGATAGAAGCTTCGGTTACCGCCCGGGAAGAAGTGCGAAAGATGCCATCATTAAGGTGAAAGAGTATGCGGAAGAGGGTTATCGCTATGCAGTATCAATCGACCTCTCGAAGTACTTTGACACCCTGAACCACGAATTATTGCTGAACATTCTTCGGAGAAATATGAAGGACGAAAGAGTAATACAGTGGATTAAGAGGTATCTCAAAAGCGGTGTCATGGAAGATGGAGTAGTCGTGGACACAGAGGAAGGTTCACCGCAGGGCGGAAATCTGTCTCCACTATTGGCAAATGTTTATCTTAATGAGTTTGACCAAGAATTCCAAAAGAGAGGTGTTCCATTCGTTCGCTATGCAGACGATATCGTTTTGCTTGCAAAGAGCGAAAGAGCCGCAAAGAGACTCTTGGAAACAAGTACGAATTATCTTGAGAGAAAGCTTAAGCTGACCGTAAACAGAAAGAAAAGTCGTGTGGTCAGCGTGTTTGCAATCCGAAATTTTAAATTCCTTGGCTTCGCATTGGGAAGGAACGGAAAGGGCATATTTGTCCGAGTTCATCCGAAGACATGGAAGAAGTTTAAATCCAAGCTGAAAGAGCTTTCTTCCCGAAGGTCTGTTCAGAGCATACGACCGGCATTGGAAAAGATAAAGGTATATGCTAGAGGATGGCTTAACTATTATGAAGTGGCAAGTATTAAGAATCCCATTGATGACATCAATAAATGGCTATACCATCGGATTCGTATGTGTATTTGGAAACAATGGAAGAAAGCGAAAACCAAGATGCGCAATCTGATGAAGCTTGGTATACCCGAATATTTTGCATTTCAAGCGGCTAACAGTCGGAAGAAATACTGGTATGTATCGGGGATGGGTGAGGTCAACAGAGCGTTAACAAAAGAAAGACTGATAAACAGTGGCTATTATGACTTAGCCACAGCCTATCAGTCTGTGTACATCAACTATTGAAAGCGCCGTGTACCGAACGGTACGCACGGATCTGTTATTCCGTATTCAGGATAACGGAACTTATCCCGAATTTTTAGTTATCCCGAAATAATCCACTAAAGACCATATTTCTATAAGATTAATAGCAAAAAGTCGGGATAATCATGTACTCTAATGGTGAAACTATTGTTTATTTTACCATTGGAGGTGCATATGGCTATACGTCTATCAGAACTAATTGTTCAAGCGGTGAAATGCCTTGAAAAACTTGGATATTCATCAGAAACTATAAGAGTTTACCGCTACTCTTCATTTGCCCCGCTGGAAAGGAGAATGAAGAGCTATGAATACGTTGATTCAAATGTAATCCGGCTACAGGAAGTTTTTTTCCTTAAGCAGTACGAAGACGGCATACTTTCTAGGCATACCTTTAACTGGAGAATTCGCGGAGTCCGCATGATTGCGGAAGTATATGACACAGGAGACTTTACATGGAAGGTATTTAGCAAAAAAACAAAGGCAGAGCTTTCCGAACCATACAAATCTATTCATGCCTCGTTTATACTGACTCAGAAATGCAGTCTAAAACGTAGGGACTGCATCAACTCTATTTGCCAGAGATTCCTGCTTTCAGTTGTCAGCAATGGTATTGCAGATATCTGCGACATCTTGCCGGAGCAAGTGCAAAAATTTATGGTCAGTATTTCAAAATCAAGATCAAAGAGTATGGATGATGTGATTTATGCATTGCGGGCTTTCTTTCGTTATCTCTGTGAAAATGACTTGTATCATGAAAATTTCTGGATGCTCCTTGCCTCACCGCGCTGCAGGGATCATCATGTTCGCGAATGTGTGACACCTGAAGAATCATCGCAGTTGCTTGAAGAGATAAATAGGCTCACAGAAGAGGGAAAGCGCGATTTCGCAGTGATGTCACTGGCTGTCGTCAGCGGTCTGCGTGCCGGTGATATTGCTTCATTGAAACTGGAGGATATTGATTGGCGAAAGAATGAAATCAGGCTTGTTCAAGGAAAGACTTTCGAACCGATTATTCTTCCTGTGCCTAAACCAGTGCTACAGTCTATTGCTGACTACATACTGAACGGCAGACCACAGACAGAATCAAGAAACGTCTTTGTTCGCCATCAGGCACCATTTGTGGGATATCATGATGGTGTATCCATCGCATGTATTTTTCGTAAATATCAGAAAAAAGCTGGTATTACACATACTGTTGGTGATGGAAAGACCTTGCATGGGCTTAGACGCGGATTGGGGACAGAGATGACAGCATGTGGAGTTCCAGTTGATACGGTGGCGCAAGTTTTAGGACATAGGGGAACAAAAGCTACAAAACAGTATATTTCTGCTGACATGAGAGGAATGCAGCTATGCGTTCTTGGCTTTGATTCGTTGGGAGGTGGCGATAATGAACCTTCCTGAATACATCCGTGGGATGCTTGAATACAAAGAAAGTCTTGGCTATTCAAGGAAAACTTATGAAAGCTTCTTAAAGGATTTCCAGGGATATTTTTTACAAGCCGGGTATGACGAATTTACGGCGAGGACAGTCCTTCCATGGTGCGAAAAAAGAAACACGGAAAAACCGGAAGGCTTCCGCCGGAGGATCACGCCGTTACGTGAACTGTCGAAATACCTATATGCAATGTGATACGCCGGATATATTGTTCCTACCAGCATTTTCCCGGTCACACACACAGAAGCTCCGTATATTTTCACTGACACAGAACTTAGCAGTCTGTTTTCTGAATGCGACAAGGAGCCTTTCTGTAAGGCAAGCCCCTGCAGACACCTAATTATCCCTGTTATTTACAGACTCATCTATTTCTGCGGTCTTCGTCCAAACGAGGGCAGGGAGCTGAAACGTTCAGATTTCTGCTACGAGTCAAGGACTTTATACATAAGAAAGAATAAGTCTCACAGTGAACGCCGAATACCAGTTTCTGATGATGTAGCAGAGCTGTGCCGCAGCTATCTAGAAATAAGCACAAAACTGTACCCTGACACCGAGTACATGTTTCCTTCACCGTCAAGTAAACCGTATAAAAAGCGCTGGCTTGCGGACACGTTCCGGCGTTTATGGGACGCTTCAAACCCCGGCCATTATGCGGAAGTCCGTGTTTACCTTCTCCGTCATAGATATGCAACTGCCGTATTTACGAAATGGTTTAACGAAGGAGTTGACCTTAATACACGCCTTCCTTACCTGAGTGCATATATGGGCATACAGGGTTCGAAGATACTGCGTATTATATACATTTACTTCCAGAAAAACTTCTTTCTTCCACCCAAATAAACTGGGAAAAATTTAATGCAATGATACCGGAGGTGGATGATGAGGGATGATGCACTTTTCTTTTACCAAACGACAAGGGATTTTCTCTCGGTCTATCTCATCAAGCAACGAGGAGTAAGTCCAAACACAGTGAAATCCTACAAAGAAGCCCTGAATCTGCTGATTGAATATATCCGGGAGACACAGAATAGTCCCTTAAAAGATATCAGCTTCCAGTGCATTTCAAGAAATCTGATAGAATCTTTTCTCCATTGGTTGGAAGCAAAAAGGAGATGTACTGTTAACACCAGAAATCAGCGCATGAGTGCAATAAAGTCATTCCTGAAATATGCAGCGGAAAAGGATAAGTTCCTGATGGCACTGTATCTGGATGTAAATAGCATTCCCAAAAAGAAGGATACAAAGGTACATACAATAGATTTTTTAGTGAAGCTGCCTTGGAAATCATTCTTGCACAACCAGATAAAAGAAAAAAGAATGGTCAAAGAGATTTGTTCTTCCTGATTCTTATGTATGATACGGGTGTAAGGGCACAGGAAATGCTTGATCTGAAAGTCGGTGACATATGTATGGACAGAAGCAATCCTTACATTATCATAACAGGAAAAGGTTCTAAAACAAGACATGTGCCCATCATGCAAAAAACCTGCTACCACTTTGAGTCATACAGGCGTAGGTTCCAACCAACGGGGAATCCGAATGAGTATCTATTTTATATAGACCGTAAGGGAAACAGAACAAAAATGTCAATTGATAATGTAGAGAAATTTGTTGCACGTTATGGAGAAAAGGCGTATGCAGAATCACAGGAAGTGCCGGAACATTTATACCCCCATATGTGGCGTCACTCTCGTTCCATGCATCTTTATAGGAATGGAATGCCACTCCCGCTTGTGGCAGAATGGCTCGGGCATGCAAAAATGGAAACAACCAGACGATTTTATGCTAATGCGGATACAATAATGAAAAAAGAAGCCATTGATAAAGCAACATCTGATATAAATCCATTGTATTCAAATAAATATGACATTGAATGGGAAGATGATGAAGAGCTTTTGAAGCGGCTCTATTGCTTGAAATAGGAAAAACTTATCCCGACTTTTTATGTTAGGTTCCTCATGAGTAAGCCATTTGGTTGAATCTTTCGGGATAACTAAAAATTCGGGATAAGTGCTGTGAGAGGACGGCGGTTAGTCACCGCCTCCTACTCGATTAATCTTCGAATAAATCATAATATAGTTTTACATAAAGCTTCTCGCATATTAAAATTTCACTAGATAACCAATTTCATATTCTATACTCAAGAATAGTAGTTTCGTTAGTATATTCTTTTAAGGTTAATAAACACATATTCTCTATATACAATAAAATCAATGTTATTAGAATCAATGGCATGATAATTTGTAAGGATAAGATTATTATAATCTACTGTATCTGTATATAATTGTGTTATCTTATACGATTGTATATCACCTGGAATTTTACTGAATCTTGAATTATCAACAAAGTAAGTTATTTCACTTCCATCATATTTTAAAATACTGGTGGTTGGAGGGCCATCTATTCCCCATATAGTGATAAATACACAGTCAGAAATTCCGTTATTAACATTTTGCATAAATAGATTAAGTCTTCCTGTATTTATAGACTTGGCTGTTGGAGTATTTAAGATATCGTTATTTTCATATGCCATCTCGAGTGTATAATTAAAGGGCGTAGATGAGAGTAATTCGATGGGATCACTACAATCCATAATCTGATGCCTCCTTTTTTACTATATTATTCTGTTGGTATAATTATCATTCATATTCAATTATATTTATTAACTCAAACTTCGCACATGAATAAGTGTCTATGCACCTTGAAAATTCAATAAATACTGGCATAAAAATAGCATGAAACCGCTGGTTTTGTTATAATTAAGTTACCACACAAAATCAAACAACCGGA
>JAEWMZ010000244.1 GCA_023392995.1 Bacillota bacterium | reverse complement strand
AGTTACTGTTTTAATGTTTCGCCCAAAGGCTGCAATAATTTGGTTGATATCAGAATAAGAAGGAGAGAATACATCGTATATTACAAGCATTTCATCCTTTATTTCTGCGATGACATAGGCCTTTTGTTTCTCAATATAGAAAACCTGCTCTCTCATAAACTTGGTGATATAAAACATAATCAGGCTAACATTATGCCTCATACCAAAAGCACTATTATGGTAGCTCTTTAAAATGGCATCCTCCAGCAATGCCCAGTCGCCTTTATCGTTCATGGGGATCTGTACTGCATAGGGTGCTTCTTCATTTCGAACAGTTCTTGAGTATTGATACTCTTGCACTTTTCGAAAGCCGAATTTCGGATAGAAATCAAGGACATTGTCATTTGCAAACAGAAAAAATCCATCCACTGTACTACGATAATCATTTATTATTTCTTCAATCAGAAGTCTGCTTAATCCCTGATTACGGTAGGATGGAGCTGTCATCACAGTGCCAATCTGTATATATCTCTTTTTTGTTCCCAGAGAATCAAAATCCATAATATTAGCCGAAGCATTCGCAATGATTTGATTTGAATCAACGATTGAATAAGGAATGTAGTTATCACCCCAATAGCCGTTCTGATACCAGTCTTCAAAGTTAAGACCATAGGTTTCATTGGCAAGCGTATTGAAGCTTTTTCGCAATAAATCATTATCTCGATAGAATTTATGAATTTTGTTCGGATGTGTCATGATAGGGGTCTCCTCTTATTATTAGTTGAAGGCTTTTTCCTGGGTTATTCATAAAAGTAATAACACCGGATAACTCCAGCTGTTTTGCTTTTGTGCGTGAAACATGCAATAGTTCTGAAATCATCTTATCCGTTCTTACCTTTAACCCGTAGGGGTTTTCTATTTCCAGGATATCCCCGTTCCGGTAGTGGATTGGTTCATCCTTATTCGTTCTATGGTAATATCCGGGAAAAAGCTGATACTTTATAGTACTAAGATTAATTTCCAACTTGTTTTTTAGAAAGATGGACTTATCTAAGCCATAGCTTAAGGCAAGCTCTTTATCATTTTCCAGGAAACCTTTATAATGCTCTTTGGATATAGCATTGTTTTTTAATCGCTCTACAATAGGAAGGTTGTAAGTATTCTTACAGCTTTCACACTGATAGATCAGCCAGACATCAATTCGATTGCCATTTGCATTAACACGAAAGTTATTGCTGTTGAGGTAAGAGGACTTAATACCACAGACAGGGCAATGGCGAAGGATAATGTAAGCTTCTTGTGGCAGGATTTTATATTCAAATTTTCTTAAATAGCTCATTTTGCATCTCCGATTAATGAAATCTTGGATTAGCAAAGGCTATAACAGGTTTAATTATTTATTTGCATAACCTTTGCTATGCAAAAAATATGGGAGTAGTCATAAGGTGCTCCGCTCCTTCCTGGGTATGATTTAGTCAATTGCAAAATATTGCAGCTTGTTAAGTTCTTCGTATCATAAATAGCAGATGCCATTGTTCCATACTGTAAAGGAACCATGCAGGTGCGACTAAAGTCTGAGCTGGAATCTGCATGAACGTTAGGAACCAGTTTTATCAAAATGCAGCAGCCGTTGAATTTCGCAATCTCGGATTTTGTAGGTAGATACTATGCTAACAGGTCGTAAATGTCAGTTCAACCTCAAATATATTTATAAAAAAGTTTGGGCTGACAAAGGGAGGCCATGCGGGATTAATTGCCATAATATAGTGTAGGCGGTGTGGCAAATCATATTCGCAGGGCACTTTTTTGTCAGCCCGGTTATTCAATAAATCGTTTTTGTTTCACGTATAATTCTTTGTATACTTTTTTCTGATAAGAAATATTGATCGGCTAGTTTTCGTACACAGACCCCCTTTTGATAATCAGCGAGTATGAGAGAATTCCGTTCCTTTAACTCCTGCCGAATCTGTGTTTTACTTCCCCATTCCTTTTTATTGTCTTCTTTTCTGGGGATGTAGATGTTTGCTCCATCAATATAAGTTTGAATTAATTTAACCAAATGCGGTGGCAGAATTTCTTCCGCTTTCCTATAGCCCATTTTGCCCTCCTAATAATTTAGATTGTTAGGAATAGCAATGGCTACAACAAATTTATCCTATAAAAATTGCAATAGCCAATGCTATGCAAACATAATATATCTTCTCATAAAGTACGACCCTCCTTTTTACGTTGGAACGTTGCTAAAATGAACTCACTTGAATAAGAATCTTTATTAATAGGCCTTCTTAAAACAATCGGTTAAAGCTCACCTATTTCTGCCTCCAATCCCAGGGCACCAGGTTATTTCCTGGAGCTCTTTTATGGTTCTGATTGTAATTTATAGTATAAATCATAAAGAATGTGGTGTAAAATGTAAATAGTCATTTATATAAAATTTCAATAACGAAATATAAAGGGATGTAAAAAACCACAAGAAAATAAACGAAAGTGGAGCGATAACTATGACTACAGTATATTTTGTTCGGCATGCTGAGCCGGATTACAAGAATCATAATGATATGGAACGACCACTAACCTTAAAGGGAAAAGAAGATAGCAAGCTGGTTACGGATTATTTGAAAGAAAAAGAGATTGAAATTGTATTATCCAGTCCATATGTAAGAGCAGTTCAAACGGTAAAGGATTATGCCGACTCATATGGTCATACAATAACTACGGTCAGTGATTTTCGTGAGAGAAAAATCGACAGTGATTGGATTGAGGATTTTAATCGATTTGCAGAGCAGCAGTGGAAGGATTTTGATTACAAGCTCTCGGATGGTGAAAGTTTACGTGAAGTTCAAATACGGAATATGGACGCTCTAAGGCAGGTGATAAAAGAGTACCCAGATAAAAATATAGTAATCGGAAGTCATGGAACAGCATTAAGTACGATAATTAATTACTTTGAACCATCCTTTGGATTCAGCCATTTCCAGAAAATTCGAACAATAATGCCTTGGATTGTGAAATTTACATTTCAGGGAGATGAATTAGTACATATAGAAGAAATCAATGTATTTGACAGGACTACGGAGGTTTCGGAGTCATCAGTATCGAAGGTTGAGATAGATGAATGATAATAAAATTGGCGAATATAATATTTCGTTCAACGACAAAAGGAGTATAGGGAACAAATAGTAGAGATCTGGATAGATGAGTCGGAGTGATGCAGTCTGTTTTAGTTGTTATAAAATGAAATAAGGAAGCTAAGATAAACTAAACCTTGCTAATAGAAGTCAAGGGGTAATTTGTATTAATTAAACAATTTGTACATTGATAAATAGTTGATGGAATTGGAAGAACATGGTATAAATAATCTATTAGATATAGAATTATATTATTATGTTGTTCGCAGACGTTGGTAATTGAGAAGATGAAAATTTATATTTTGGACAGGAGTGTTTATTATGACTGATAATATGCAGGTCTTACATTTTAACAGTTTAGCACAACGTTTATTTTACAGATATGAATTTTGTTTATCTGATTTTAATAGCATTGATTCAAAGGATGTATCAATAGAATCGCAAGAAAATTTCTATAATGTATACAAAGAAATGATTCATAATTTATATATTGATCCTTCGATTCTTGGAATCTCTATTGATGATATTGATGAATATTTTAATGCGCATGAGTGTATGAATCAACGACCGGATTTCGCAAAAAAGTCAAAGAAAATTTATAATGAAGCATATGAGTTCTTCAATATTCTATTTTCGTCTGGGTTATTGGGTGAATGCAAAGAAGGAAAAATTATCGTTGATTTAAATAATAACAGATTAAAAATCAAATCGAATCAAATTAAGTGCTTGGAATATTTTAATTTTATAGTGGGGAAAGAAAAAGACATTGTTTCTTTTTCATATCCAAACCAACCTGATATTATTGCCGCATGGAAATTACTTGCTATGAAATGTAACGAAAAAACTAATGGTTTGCAGTGTTTTATACATTATGTTCATAATAATGATTATACATATTTATTAGAGCATATCAGAAAATTATTAGGTTTAGATAACGATTTCTTCAACTATATTAAAACAAAATATTTAAGCAACGGGTACGAAATATCAATTACTGATGACTTTTACAGAATGAATTACATTTTTAAAAAAGATGTGGGTGGATTAAATATAGAATTTAGTCTTCTTTGGCCGACAATTCGTTTTTTGAATAGCACATGCATTGGAATTAAATCGGCTCTTGAGCATGCGGATGAACTAAATTCTGAAATTAAAAGACAGCTTATTAAGTTTTGTAAACCTTGTAATGCATGTATGGTTTGCACAAAAGGTGGAAAAAATAAGCCGTTTACTGTTACAGTGAATAATAATAGCAATGAATATCACCTTTGTCCTGAATTTGTTCAAATGGAATGGTATAACAAAGATATATCAAAAGAAAAAATTGATTTTATTTTTGAACTCAATGAATTACAAGAACAATTCGGTAAAAAATTAGAAAAGAAAA
>JAEWMZ010000194.1 GCA_023392995.1 Bacillota bacterium | reverse complement strand
AAGGCTTGGAAAATTTAAGGCTCTATGAGCAGGATGAGACACTGCCCCATATTGTAGGAGGAGTGGAGAGCTTTCAGAAAGAGCAGCTGGAGGTTTGTTCCTATTTTGGAGATACGGACAAGCTGGATGCTATACCCTTTGATTCGACGACGATGATTCTATTTTACCGGAAGGATATCTTCGAGCAATATGAGAAGCAGATGGAGAAGGAGCTGGGCTTTCAACCAAATCCCGGTAGTGGGGAGTTTACCTGGGATCAATTTATTAAAGTATCAAAATGGCTGGAGGAGCATGGAAAGGAGCCGGACAAGATCCATGGGAGTTTAACGATGGCTGCCAGACATAATTCCATCTATACTGCATTTTCCTCAGTTTTAGGAGCCTATGGCGGAGATTATTTTACAAATGACAAGATAAAAAGTCTGGGCACAGATACAGGTGCTGAGCTTCAGTCCAGAACAGAGGAATTTATCACTGCTTTAAAAAAATTCAAAGAGATTGTTGCCTTAAATCCTGAGAATAAGGAGGGGTATACCTGGGATGAGGTAGCCACCAGGTTTACAGAAGAAAATATTGCAATGATGATTAACTGGGATGAGAATGTTTCTGCCATTGAAAATTCTAAAATCGCAGGAAAAGTTGGCTACAGCGTACTGCCCAAGGGAACAGAAAGAAGCTCTAATATCTATGGAGGGTCAGGCATTGGAATCAACAGCTATGCCAGCAATAAAAAGAAGCTGGCAGCCTGGATGTTCATCGTTTGGGCTACCTCACCCCAGGTACAGATGAAGTCCTTTATGGAAAAGGAAGGCGGAACCCTCCCGACACGAACAGCACTGATCAATAAGATTGAACAGGATTTTTCCGAGGAGATGCCCCAGGTTTCTGCCATGATACAATCGCAGAAAGCAGGGTATGCTTATTATCGGCCTAAGATGAAGAATGGCTATGAATTTGAAAATATTATGATTACCAACTTATATAGCATGATTCAGGAGGATCGACCGGCAAAAAGCATAGCGATAAATATGAAGAGTCAATGGAGCGAAGAGCACTAGAAGGTAACTGCCTGTGCAGATGGAGCAGCATAGGCGGACTCGCCACAGGAAACTGGATGGAGAAGAAGGTATGAAGGAAAAGCATAGTTTCAGAAGGCAGTTTATCAAAGGATCTTCCTTTCTGATTATAGTATTTTTAATTATTTTTATAGCGATGATTCAGAATTTCAGACATACGCTGCATAAGCAGTATGGGGAATCAGAGAAGCAGTCCGTAGAGGTAATTGGAAATAACATTGATTATATCCTAAACTCAGTTGAGAATCTGTCTAACTCAATCATTTCCAACCAGGAGCTGATTGATAGTATCAAGCAGGGAGAGAAGCAGAGACTGGCAGATAAATTATACAGCTTTTATATCTCCAGCAATGATATTGAGGGGATCTATGTTATCACCCCCAGCGGTTATCAGCAGGTTGGGGCGGAGCTAAAGGATGGAGTAAAAAGCTTTCCTCGTTATGAATTAGATGATTCCTCCGGGGAAATCGTCTGGTTTCCAACAACGAAGAAGAATGTAAAAATTCTGTCCGGAAGCATGAAAAAGCGTTATTTTTCCATGGGAAGAAAAATTATTGATGTATATTCCTTAAAGGAACTGGGATATATCAATATTGAATTGGATGAAAGTGTCCTGGCAGGTGCTTTTAGCGGCTTGCAGGAGGAAAACAGCAAGATGCTGATCTGCGATACCTCCGGTAATATTATAGCCAGCTCAGCGGATGATTTTACACCGATGAATAAGAATAATACCAGTTATTTTGATACCATGATTTCCGATGGAAATCCCAATTATATCAGCTATAATGAGGACGGGAAAAAATATGTGGCCATCTATTCCTCCTTTAACTACGGAAAATGGTATATCGTAAAAACCGTACCGGAGGCTGTCTTATATAAGGATTTAAACCGGATGCTTCTCTACACCATACTTGGCGGCATTATCTCCCTTCTGGTCATGCTGAATGTAGCGTTTATCTATTCCAGGAAGATAACGAGGCCGATTGAGGTTATGATGCACCAGATGAAGAAGGTGGAGGCAGGCAATCTGGATGTAAGGGTAGAGTGCAATGTATATAATGAGCTGGATGATTTAAGTGACAGCTTTAACCAGATGGTAAATCAGATTAAAAAGCTGATGGATGACATTGTGGCAGTAGAGCACAATAAGAATGAACTGGAGCTGGAGGTTTTACATGCTCAGATTAATCCTCATTTTCTATATAATACATTAAACACCATTCGCTGGATGGCAAAGATCAAGGGAGAGGACAGCATCGCAGAAGCTTTGGTTGCACTGGTTAAGCTATTAAGAGTCAGCATCAGCTTTGGTAATAATATGATCCTCTTACAGGATGAGATAGCCTATATCGAGAACTATCTGTTAATACAGAAGCTGCGCTTTAATCAATTATTTGAAATTCATTATGACATCCAGGAGGAGCATAAAAGGCTGTATATTCCGAAGCTGATCCTACAGCCCATTGTTGAAAATTCCTTGATTTATTGCATTGATGAAGCAGAAAAAAGGGAAGAACCCATCCTGATTCAAATCTATACCCAGGAAAAGGAGGATCATATTGAAATCATAGTGAAGGATAACGGCGGGGGAATTGAAAAGGAGATACTGGATAATATTCTGAAGCAGGAGCAGAACATTAACCGCTTTAGTAAGGTAGGACTTAACAATGTAAATCAAAGATTAAAGCTGTATCTTGGTGAAGCATATGGGCTGCAGATTGTTTCTTCTGTGGGGGAAGGAACAACTGTCATAATAAGTATACCGAATAAAGCTTCGTAGAGGAGAAGTATATGTATAAAATTATGATTGTAGATGATGAAATGCTGGTGCGTATTGGAGTTAAGGCATTGATAGACTGGCAGGAGCTGGGCTTTGAGATTGTTGCGGAGGCAGGCAACGGTCAGACAGCCTATGAGAAATATGTGGCTATGAAGCCGGATCTGGTAATCACAGATATTAAGATGCCAAAGCAGGATGGTATCTGGCTGACGAAAAAGATTAAGGAGTATAATCCGAATACGGAGATTATCTTTTTAACCTGCTATGATGACTTTGGCTATGCGAAGGAAGCAATAAAATTAAGAGTTTCCGATTACATTTTGAAAGCTGAGATGGAAGAGGAGGAGCTGCGAAAGATTCTTCTGGAGAAAAAGAAGAAGCTGGATATGGTCAGCGGTCAAAAGACTGAGGGTAAAAATGATAATTTGCAAAGGAAAAAACAGCAGGAGCATCTTCTTGGGCTCTTACTGAGCGGTAACCGCAGCAATGAGCTGGTGCACGAAGAATTTGTAAAGGCTCAGGTGGACTGGAATACCGGGAAGTACTGCTTCATACAATTCGATTTTCGTTCTTCCTTAAAAAACGATAAAAATGCAGATTATCAAATTGCTAATATTATTTCCGCTTGTCTGGAACTGATTGTCAATAAATTTCAGGATGAGGATATTGAGGTGTTTTCCAAGCAATTCGGAAAATCCATCATCTGCTTTTTAATGGCTCCCAATTTGAATGAGATGAAAATACAAAAATGCATCGATTATTTGAAAAGCTCCTTTAAGCAATACTTCAATATCAGCTATAAGAGTGCGAACTCTCCGATTACATCGACAATCGAAGAGACCAGAGAATATTTAAGCTGGATTTTCGCCGCTTCCGACTACCTCTTTTATATCGGTGAAGGAGAGCATCTGACCAAGGAAACCATGAGGCAGTTAGAGGGACCCTTCATCTATGATGCTGCTATGGTTAAGGAATATTGTCAGTTTATCGAGGAAGCGGATATGGAAGCGATCTTTAAAAAAATTGATTCTCTGGAGCAGCTGCTGGACCGGCAGAGAAGCAACTCCCTGGAGGTGAAGCTGGAGCTGTCCCATATGGTAAATGATATCTT
>JAEWMZ010000159.1 GCA_023392995.1 Bacillota bacterium | reverse complement strand
GGCCTGCAATGCCCGCAACAGTGATCTCCGGACATAGCTCCAGGGATTTGCGGACAACTTCGATTGCTTCTTCCGGTTTTATGATGGCTGCCGTAACGCCAGGCCTGTTTTCATAATCATTGATCTTTCTGTCACAAAACTTACATTCAATATTGCAGCCCGGACTCACAGGCAAATGAATTCTGCCCTTATTACTTTTTTGCCCGGCAAAGCAAGGATGTGAGTTTTTTAATCTTTCATAATGATCCATATCAATTCTCTCCCTTCTACTCTTCTGTCACCACTGTTTTCTATTAACTTCGCCCCCACCTCAGCTATTGCTCGTATTTACCAGGTTCCGTATAAGCTGCAAAATCTGCTCTTTTTTAGATCTACTTTCTTTTCATATCTGCATCTAAACACTCCATACATTATTTTCTTATTTGATCAACTTTCAGCTCTGCTTACATTATCTTCTTATTTGATCAACATTCAGCTCTGCCTTTCATATCTACTTATCAAATCAACTTTCAGCTCTGCTTTCATATATCTCTACTAATTAAATCTTGTAAAAGCTACAGAATAAATATCCTCAATTAACTTTAGGCCACCCTTATACCCCACCAGGCTGCTGTTGATAATGAGTCTTTCAATCAATGGATAAGAGATGTTAACAAAGTGGGCGTTCGTTTTCTTTGCCAGATTCTTCTCCCAGTTGCTGCCAAGGATCAGAGGATATCCGTTAAAGTCTGCTGCTTCAATCTCCTTATGAATCTGGTAACCGTCACTGGAGAAGGCAACCTCTGCCTGAATCCCATAATTCAGATCTTTAAAATAACCGCTGATTGTCTCCTGGTATTTTTCCGGAGCATCATCGACAATATATTGCTTTGAGGGAAATAAACCGATGTCATTTACCAGGAATTTTGTTACCGCCAGGCTATAGCTTGCATCGGACACCACCACAAAACGCTTCGACATAACACGGGTCTCCAGGAATACATCGGCGTATCGCTCAATGTAGTAATAATACTCGGCTTCCTTCTTCTGAACAATTTCTTCCACAAGCTCCTGATCCACTTCTGCATACTCTCCCACTGCCCGCAGGAACTTGGAGGTTTCAAAGGCACCTATGGGAAGCACCGGATAGTGCAAGTAAGGTGTTCCGAATTTTTCTTCCAGGAATTGAACGCTTTCCAGTCCTACCCAGGGTGAAACCAGAAGATTGAAATCCGCTTCCGGTATCCTGTCAATGTTATCAATCCCTCTGCCATATCCGAAAATGGTATTAGGGATTAATCCAAGCTCAGCCACTAAGGCTTCTAATTCTCTTAGATTTCCAAGCCAAAAGGGATCATGATAGGGTATTCCGGCCCAGATATTCACCAAGCCCTTTCTCACCGTCTTTTTCTCATTCAGATACTGGTCAAAGATAGCCTTTAACACCCAGTCATGACCATAATAATTATTTCCCTTAAAGCCTGCTGTGGAGGCGTAAATCACCGGCTTTGCACCGCCTTTGAATCTTCCAACCACATCCTCCACATCATCTCCCACGATTTCTGAGGTGCAGCCGGTTAATACGACATACAGATCCGCATCAATAATCTTTAAGGAATTCTCGATGGTCTCTGCCAGCTTATCATCACCTCCGAAGATTACCTCCTTTTCACTGATACTCGTGCAAGGATAGATATGGGGTGAATAAAGACCGGAGCTTCCCACACTGCCGCTGAGCTTTTCCGCACATCCGGGTCCCGAATGAAGGATCGGTAATGCTCTGGTGATTGCCTGCACTGTCTGCATGGCTGCTAAGGCACATTTATATCTTGGTTGATCTAATATCTTTGCCATTACGCTTCCTCCTTGCTCTCTATAGAAGGCTCTGCGCCCTGCCCCTTAAATAAGGCACTATTCTTTTGCTGATACCACCATTCGGTATAGGGCAGCTTCACTCTTGCCGCAAGATTCTTCTCGAAGCTGCGGTTTCGAACCGTATCCAGTACAGACTTTGCAAAGTTTAAGGTACCCTTGTAGCCAAAGATGAAATACTCATCTGCCACATAAAGTGCGGCTACCCCCTGCTTGATTGCCCATACCGTGGTTCCCGGATGTCTGGAAAAATAGATGTCAGGCTTATATTCGTTTAAAATATTGAGCACTTCAAAGTTCTGCTGATCCGCCACGCTTAACTTGATATTGTTTGGAGAGTTTTTCTCCAGATAATCTAACGCAGGAGGAACCTCATCGTTATCATATTTGCCGTCATAGTGCCAGGCGGCCGCCCATACAACTTCCATATCCAGCTCCTGAAGTACACGGGACACCTCATAGGTATAGCCAGGTCCCATACCAATTACGGCACGAAGCCCTTTTAATTCCTTCTTAAGCTCCTCAATCTGGGGAAGATAAATTGCACGTTCCCTTTCGATATAGCGCTCCACCTCTTCTGATTTACCAATGGTTTTACCGATTTCCCTTAACCAGGCTTCAAAGCCCGCAATGCCAAGAGGATTGATGGTACGAATGTAGGGTACGCCGTAAAGCTGCTCCAGGGCATTCCCAAGATAGGTGCCAAGGGTACCGCAGATGCAGACCGTTGCAAGGGATTCCGAGATGTGTTCCAGCTCCTCCACTGTGGAATTTTGATAAAGGAATTGTACCTTGACCCCGAATTCTGCAAATATCTCAGAAATCTGCACTCGTTCACTTTCAAAGAAGTTCTTAAAATTAATCTGCTGTCGTTTTTCCTTCGGCGGCTTCACGATTGACTGGAGCACCGCATGATCGGAGATATCAAAGCCGGAGGCCCATATTCTTGATTTGAAGCCTTCGCAGTGAACCGCTACAATTGGTACCCGGATCTCTTCCTTTAATTCCTCCACGATGCTGTCCACATCCTCACCGATAATGCCGGTAACGCAGGAGGTACCTACAAAGATTGCTTCCGGGTGATAATTGTCATTGGTCTTGCGGATGATGTCTCTTAAGGTTTCGGTGGCACCGAATACCGTATCTTTCTCATTCATATCCGTACCTAGAAATACCGTATTATTGGTAACTCCGATCTTGGCTGCCAGCTGTTGGTTCAATACGATGGAGCCAGCTGCCGTAGCGGTGCATCCCGACGGGGCATGGTTGATAACGGCAACGTTGCGAATTCCGGACAACTGCCCGAGCGCGCAGCTGGATAAGCAGGTACTGGACTGGCTAAAGCACCTCTCGCGGTTTTGCAGGGAACCGCATCTTGATTGCTGCACCAGATCATGTAAATCTCCACTATAGCCGGTGATGGAACCCAATCGGTTTTCTCTCGTTCCGACGCTGGAGACGTTCAGGTTAATCGACATATCATTTCCTCCCATTTTTTCTTGTAGCGACCTACTCGCACATATATTACTGCATTTTTTCAATCATTTTAGAGTTCCTTTAAACACAAATGTTTTCTTTACGGTCATTTTGCCTTTAGGTTCCTCCATACCGAATGTGCTTTCTATTTTTTTATATTTTGAACGAATGAACATTCAATCCCTGGGACGCTTAATTGTGGATCTGAAATGTTCTACATTTCATAACTAACAATGATTCCTGCAAATTCCCATTAAAGATTCGCCGCATTTTCCGTTCGAACAGCACCGGTCTCATAGGCCAGCAGATAGTCGCCCCATTTTGCAGCCCACTCTCTTAATTCGCCGATCTCTAACGGAGCGGGAACCTTGGACTCCGTATGATTTGCAATCTTCTTTGCCAGGGAACGATACACCTCTGCCTGTGCTGAGGCTGGTGCTGCTTCAATCGTGGTTTTTCCTTGAAGCTCACTTTGGGTTACTGTTACGGAGCGGGGAACGTATTCCATCACCTGTGTCTTTGTCTTTGCTACAAAGTCATCGATAATCTCTTTGGCATAGGGTGCATTGATGGAATTAGCAATTACCCCGCCCAGCAACGCTCCACCTGATTTAGAATATTTATGAATTCCCTTAAACAGATTGTTGGAAGCATATACCGACATGAAGTCCGCCGAGGAAACAGTAAAGACGTGCTCCGCGATACCCTCTCTGATTGGAACGGCAAAGCCGCCGCACACCACATCACCGAGGACATCGTAAATCACATAATCCAAATCTAAATCCTCGAATACCTTTTGCTGTTTGAATAGTTCCACCGCGGTAATGATACCCCTGCCCGCACAACCTACTCCGGGAGCAGGTCCGCCGGCCTCCACGCAGTAAATTCCATTAAAACCTTGAAAAATCACTTCACTGGCCTTCACCGAATTCTTCTCCCTCAACGTATCCAGTACCGTAGGTATATATCTGCCATCACGGAGTGTATTGGTCGAATCACTTTTCGGATCACATCCAAACTGCATAACCTTATATCCCATCTCGGATAACGCTGCGGTGATATTGGATGTCGTAGTGGATTTACCGATACCTCCTTTTCCATAAATTGCAATTTGAGTCGTTTTTTTAGCCATATTCGAATCCTTCCTTCCTTTATATTAATTAGCAACTTAGGTAACTGTGAAACTCATTAAATATAACAATTGTATACACAGCAGATACTGTTTCGGAGCGGAAGCTAAGCCCGAAGGAATCGTTGAAGCGGAGAAATAGTATTTGCTGTGTATACAAATACAGAATTTATATTGTTTCGCAATTGCCTAATTAAATAGCACTTGCATATTGCACTCAACTGTGACAACACAATCAAAGCAAAAAAGAGACCATAGCAACAGATCATCTGCCGCTAAAGTCTCCAGTTGTCCGGTCAACTTTTTCAGATATTCTAAAGAGTGTATAAACTTCTGAAATACTACCCTATATTTTTCATGCTTTTTCAATCCGTTTGTAAGCATTACTCAATTATTTCTTTTATATCCATACTCCGCTCTGAGAGTTGGCAGAGAATTCTATTATTCATTGTGATTTATTCATTTTGATTTATCCATTTTGATTTATCCATTTTGATTTATCCATTGTGATTTATCCCTCAGGGCTAGTTCTCTAACTCTCAAACAGCTTTGTGGAAAGATAACGAAGTCCCGTATCCGGTAATACTGCCACAATTCTTTTTCCTTTGTTTTCCGGCCTTCTTGCCAACAGCGTCGCTATATGAATTGCTGCTCCGGAGGAGGTGCCAATTAATATTCCATCTGTTTTTGCCACTGCCCTGGCTGCTTCATAGGCCTGCTCCGCTTCCACTTCAAAGGCTTCATCATAAATACTGAGATCCATCGTCGCTGGAATGCGCTCCAGTGGTATCCCGTAAAAGGAATGCACTCCGGTTATCTCCTCCGGTGTGGGATTAGCTTCACTTGGCAGTGAATTCGGCCCCGGTTGTATTGCCACAATTTTAATGTTAGGATTCTTTGATTTTAAAAAGGCTCCGGCTCCCGATATCGTCCCTCCTGTGCCAACTGAGGAAACGAGAAAATCCAGGTTACCGCTCGTATCCTCCCAAATCTCCGGTCCGGTGGTATTCTTATGTATCTCAGGATTCGCAGGATTTGCAATCTGATTGACAAAGAAGATATTCTTTTCCTTTGCTAATACCTTTTCTTCCAATTCTTTGATGGCAGCAACAAAATCACCATTGGTCTCTTGCAGTACCTTTGCCAGCACCGGCTCTTCGGTAAGTTTGATTGTCTCACCGCCAAAGGCTTTAATTACCTTAAAGCGCTCTTCACTAACCTGATCCTGAATATACACCCTGAATTTATATCCCTTTGCGGCTGCAATTGCTGCCAGACCAATTCCGGTATTCCCGCTTGTTGTCTCCACGATGGTATCCCCCGGTTTTAAAAGTCCTTTCTTTTCCGCATCCTCAATCATTGCAAGGGCAATGCGATCCTTTACGCTTTGATTCGGATTATAATATTCCAGTTTTACTACAATTTCAGCCTCCAGGTGATTTTGTTTCTCATAATTGGTTAACTCCAATAATGGCGTGTGACCTACTAACTCTGTGATTGATTTTTTTATACCGCTCATCAAAAAACCTCCATAAAAAAAGACAACGAAAAACTCTGCATTGTTGCTTGCATCGTTTCCAGTTGTCTGGTCAACTTTGTATTTTTTCATATTAAACATATATGTATTATATTATCGTCATTTTAATTTGTCAACACAAATTTCGAAATAATTTAAACTTTTATGAAAACCAGCAGCAGCGGTTCTTCTACCATTTAGACAACGCTTTATCATATGTGCCTTATAATATGCGCTTTATAATATGCACCTTTTAATATGCGCCTTACAGCTCCTGGCGTTTTTATTAATTTTCCTTTCTTTCGATCAATTTCTTCCTTTTCAGGCTAATTTGCCGTTTTCTCCTATAATACTACTTGTATTTTAACCTTATCTATAATATAATTCTTAATCATACTTATTTGATATGAATAGTATAACTTTATTCTTCTTTACCAGGATACAACTTAATTCGTATTGCCGGGCAATACGATTACGTATATTTTACACTTATTTAAGAAACGCATACAGGAGGTTACTATGGATTATCAGTTTAATACGAAATGCCTGCATGGCAATAATGAAAAGAAACCTGTCGACAACACCGGTGCTATCAGTTATCCCATTTACCAGACTGCTACCTTTGCTCATCCAAGTGTTGGCAACAGTACCGGCTATGACTATTCTCGTTCTCAGAATCCCACCCGTGAGCAGCTGGAGCTGGTTGTGGCTTCTCTCGAGGGCGGTGCCCAGGCCGTTGCTTTTTCTTCCGGTATGGCTGCAGTGAATGCACTGATGGAGATCTTCCAGCCGGGAGACCATATTCTTGCCTCAGACGACCTCTATGGCGGATCGATCCGTATCTTTGATCATATCAACACAAAGAATGGACTAGAAATTTCCTATATTAATACCTATGAAATTGATGATATTAAGAAGCATATTCAGACAAATACAAAGGCTATCTTCGTTGAGACCCCAACGAATCCCATGATGAATGTAACTGATCTGAGTAAAATCAGTGAGCTGGCAAAGCAGCATGGCTTGTTACTCATTGCGGATAATACCTTTTTATCTCCCTATTTTCAAAATCCCATCGCCCTCGGTGCCGATGTGGTACTCCATAGCGGAACCAAGTTCCTGGGCGGACATAATGATACCCTTGCCGGATTACTTGTGCTGGCTACGGACGAGCTGGCTGAAAAGATACGATTTATCTCAAAAACGACCGGTGCGGGTCTGGCTCCTTTCGACAGTTGGCTAATTCTACGCGGCATTAAGACCTTACCCATCCGTATGGAAGCTCAGCAAAAGAATGCTCTCGTTCTTGCTAACTGGCTGGAACAACAGACGAAGGTGACATCAGTCTACTACATTGGTCTTCCCTCCCATCCAGGCTACGAAATTAATAAGAAACA
>JAEWMZ010000172.1 GCA_023392995.1 Bacillota bacterium | reverse complement strand
CCGCAGCATATTTATCAATTTCAACCAAACCTCTGGCATGAAAACCAGCCTGCTCGAGGCCAAGGGCAAGTCCCCCGGCACCGGCAAATAACTCAATGGAGTTATATACCCGCTTCGGCTTAACCTTAGTTACATCTACAAAATCGGCAATATGCAGATTCGGATTATCCCTTTTTACAGCCTCCGCTTGTCTGGGAGAGAGTATATCAACAGGTGTCACATCAAGAGTGGCACATAGCTTTTGAAAGTTACTTTTAAAAGGATTCGCATTGGGGGATAACATAACTGACAACTGATTTTTTGTGATGCCAAGCCTCTGTGCTAATTCATTCTGCGTATTAATTTTTTTCTGCCTCATTACCTTATGTATCTTTTCCTTATCAATTACGTAGTCCATCGAATCCCTCCTGCATGTTATGAAAATATATTAACACAAAATACGGGTTTAATGCAAACATATTTTCGGTTTTTCTTCATATAAATTAACAAACTGCCTAGAGTGTTAATTTCCACCAGAATCAATTGACAGTTCCTTTCGATCGTAATAAAATTCATTCATACTTAATGTTATTCAACCCCATGGCTCGGGGTGCAGGATGCGAAATGTTCTATTTCACGGAACGTGTTCTGCGAAGAAGCACTCTTTTATAAATTTAGAAGAGGTATGTAGGTAATTGCGAAACTCATTAACTGAAGTCATTGTATACACAACAGATACTGTTTCGAAGCGGAAGCTAAGCCCGAAGGAAGCGTTGAAGCGGAGGAACGGTTCTGTTGTGTATACAATGACAATAACTATATTGTTTCGCAATTGCCTAAAGAGGTATGAAAAGAAAGGAGTCACTACATTGAATAATCTAGAAGCAATTGATCTTCGGCAATCAAGAAGGGCATATCTGCCTCAGCCAATGGATGCTGCCCAGTTAACCAAATTACAAACTGAAATTGATCAATGCAATAAGGAAAGCGGTCTATCCATTCAATTGGTGGAAGACGGACGCGAGGCCTTCTCCGGGTTTAATTTAACCTATGGCATGTTCCAGGGAGTACGCAGCTATATTGCCTTAATCGGAAAAACCTCTGATGAGCACTTAAGAGAAAAGGCCGGCTACTACGGCGAAAAGCTGGTACTGGAAGCCACTAAATTAGGGCTGGGCACCTGCTGGGTTGGCGGAACCTTTAACCGCAGCAATTGTGCCAGCACAATTCAAGCTGATGAAACACTGGTTTTAATTATAACCATCGGTATGGTTCCAGCTAAGAAGCCATTCCGTGAAAATGCCATTTATAAGCTTGCTCATCGTAAGACCAAGTCTCTGGAGCAGCTCTACAGCTCCGATACTACCACGCCGGACTGGCTCCTTGGCGGAATGAAATGTGTGCAAAAAGCTCCTTCTGCTGTAAATCTTCAACCCGTCCAATTCCGCTTTGAAAAGGGTAGTCTCCTGGCTGAAGTAAAGAATGCAAATTCCTACCAGTTAATTGATCTTGGAATTGCCAAGCTTCATTTTGAGCTCGGCGCGGGTAACGGCCGCTTTGAGCTTGGGAACAGCGGAAAATATATTTTATATCAAAGCTGAATATGAGGATATATTCCAATCACATTCTACAAAAGTCCTTGAACTTACAAGATGAAGTAAGTCTTCATAGCCACACAAATAGTATCTGCCAAAAGCAGGGGCTGCCGCAAAATGATGCTAAGAATACGCTTGCCCATACACAACGGACGAACCACCGATTTGATTTTCTATGTTCAAAATCATATCTCGTTCTATCTCTGTGCAGGCAGCAAGCGATATTCCCTTGCCATCTTTGCAGCAGCCTTTGTATTTACTCGCTTCGGCTTATCCGATCAACTTTTCATCCTGCAGATACAGGTATCCGCTTTCATACTCCGGATGAAATTTTTTATACGCTTCTTCGATCCGTTTCATATTATCTCGCATTGCCTCTACCATAGTGGGGTCAAAATGCGTTCCACTGCCCTCAGAGATGATCTCAATTGATTTTTGAAGGGTAAATGCCTCCTTATAGGGGCGCTTACTGGTTAAGGCATCCAGCACATCCGCTATTGCTACTATTCTGGCACTTACGGGAATCTCATTGCCTTTTCTTCCGTAGGGATATCCAGAGCCATCCCATTTCTCATGATGCCCCTCAGCAATCTCAACCCCCATTCCAAACAGGCTTTTTCTGCGCTTCATCAGATTCTCTTCTGCTGACCGCAGCACATCCGCACCAAAAAAGGCATGCTTCTTCATTGTTTCGAATTCCTCTGAGGTCAGTTTACCCGGCTTAAGCAAGATATTGTCCGGAATCCCAACCTTGCCAATGTCATGAAGGGGGCTGAAGCGAACCAAAGCGTCAATATACTCAAGTGTAATAACATCGGTATAGATGTCATTTTCATATAATATTTCAGATATCACTCTGGCATAATGAGACATGCGATCCAAATGCTCTCCGGTATCCTCATCCCTGGCTTCCGCCAGCTTTGCCAATGCTAGTATACTGCTGTACAATACGTCACTGATAAAATTAGTCTGATTTAAGGAAATTGCTATACTATTTGCCAGAATTTTAAGAAAATTCAAATGCTCGTCCGTATATGCATCTTTTTTCGTACTGGAAAAAAAGATGACACCAACCTCTTCTCCTGAAACAATAAGCGGCAATGTAATTGAGGATCGAATCCCTGCTTCCAGAATCACTTTGTTATAAAGCTTGATGGGACCTCCCTCACAGTACTTCTCCAAATCATTGATAATCCGCGCATCCCCGGATTGAATCAGCTCCCCTAAGCTTGTCTCCCGAATCGGCCAGGCAATTCCTCGTATCCTCTCAGGCAGCCCAATTACAGTTCCATCGGAAACTCCATAGGTGGGTATTAACTTTAATTTATCCTCGCTGATTAATCCAATTCCTATGTAATTGTAGGGAATGTACGCGGAGAAGGTGTCACTGATGAAGTTCAGCGTTTCCAAAAAAGAAACATTATTATTAATATTCTCAATCAAGGTAATCAAGTGATTAATCTTGTGGAACATATTACTAATCTCATTTACAATGGGTCGGATCTTCTTTTGTGTCGGATATTGATTATTGATGCTTTGGAGTCCAATACTCTCGATTCCCTTATACAATTGGCTGAAAGGGCGAGCTAAAAAATATTGCAGCTGATATAAGCTAATTAAGGTTATAATCAGTAGAACTGCAATCATTCCATAGAGAAAATAGGATCTGTTCCTGCCATCCTGTATGGATTTGCCCAGGATTTGACCCTGAAGCTGATTAAACCCCTTCAAAAGCCCCAGATTGTTATCCGTAATAAACACTACCTCTTCCATAACAGCGGAATCAATATGATCCGCTTGCAAGATTATAGCGATGGATCGATCAAAATCCATCCAAAGAGCCCCTATCTCTTGTAAATAGCTTGAGGAATCCAGAAGTGACTGGCTAATCTCCACCTCTTTTCCCTCATAGGAGATATTATTTCTTTTCAGATCAGCAAGATTTCCTGCAAAGGAATCGCAGATGCTCGATAAATCCTCCTTCGCATCTGTAATTCTCTTATTTAATTCTTCCGCTGTCATATATTTCATGTCATTATCTTTCGCTAACAACAATGCATAGATTCTGCTGACATCCTTGCTAATCATCTGGGTATACATTTTCTGCTCCCCAAAGAGATTAATTACAAGTTTATCCTGATATTCCCTCTGGGTGGTCTGATAAAGCATGTATATAAAGGACAGCAATATCATAAGAATTGCTGCCACTGCTATTATAATCCATCGCTTGATAGGTGCCAGTATCTCCGAAGGCTTCCTTTTCATTTACTTCCCTCCGATTTATCTTACCATAACCATTGCGGATATCGGTTCTATCTGTACAACTCCACCTGTACTGCTTTCTAGCATTTCATTTCCAGCACGCTTCCCTTTGATACAAACCTTCCAATTACCCTCCGGCACATGAACCGTCTTCCTGCTATTATTCGCATTATAGATGACACATATTTCACCTTCCGCCGGATGTGAAAGTAGAAAAGCAATTACATTGTTATCCAGCCATTTTAAAAAACGAAGCTTCTCCTCTATCTCTTTTGTAGTCGTCATTCGCAATGCAGCATGTGCTTTACGAAATTCGATCAGGCCGCGGTAGTACTCAACCACTTCTTGATTTTCCGATATCATATCCCATTTTAAACTATTGATACTGTCCGAAGAGGCGTAGCTGTTTTCTTCAAATCTGGTTTTCTCTTCATTCAGAGGCTTGCTTCTAAGAAATTCTTCTCCGGCCTGAAAAAAAGCAATCCCCTGACTTGTTAATATTATCGCTGCTGATAGCAGATTCATCTTAATCCGGTCTTCTTTGCTCTCCATCGGGGTAGAAAGTACAATTTTATCCCAAAGCGTATAATTATCATGAGCAGACGCATAATTAACCACCTGTGTCGGCTCTGCTGCCCAGGGATAGCTGGTACCCATTACCTTGGAGTAATCAATCCAATCGTGCTGCGTTGCTGCCACAACACCGTATTTAATCGTATCCTCCATTCCTTCTTTTCCAGTAATATAACCCTTTTCCTCCGAACAGAAGACATTCCCTTTCATACCATCCCTTATATTATCATTAAATGCTGCAATACCAACATTCATTCTGTGTATATTATCCTTTAGGGCACGCTCCTGGGGTGAAAGCGGCGAGGGACCTCCTGTCCAGCCTTCACCGTAAATCAGGATTCCTTTTTCAGCCTGATTAAACGCAGTTCTTATTTCATTCATGGTTTCTATATCATGAATTCCCATCAGATCAAAACGAAAGCCATCAATGTGATATTCTCTGTTCCAATAGAGCAGAGACTCCAGGATGAATTTTCTCATCATGCTCCGTTCAGAGGCAGTCTCATTGCCACAGCCGGAAGCGTTGGAGAAATCACCATCCTCTGTAAGCCGATGATAATAGCCAGGAACAATACAATTGAAGTTGGATTTTTCCCCTTCCTTGGTATGGTTATAGACCACATCCATGACCACCCGGATACCATTCTTATGCAAAGCCTGCACCATTTGTTTAAATTCCCGGATTCTCACTTCTCCATGATAAGGATCTGTGGAATAGGAGCCCTCCGGAACATTATAATTCTGAGGATCATAGCCCCAGTTAAATTGGGGTGTTTGAAGCTGCGACTCATCCACTGTCATAAAATCAAAAACGGGCAACAAATGGATATGGGTAATACCCAGCTGCTTTAAGTAGTCAATACCGGTGGCAGCTCCATACGAATTCTTTGTACCCTGCTCTGTAAAGGCAAGGTATTTTCCCTTGTGAACCATCCCTGAACTTAAGTCAATGGAAAAATCCCGTACATGAAGTTCATATATAATCGCATCCGTAGCGTGCATGAATTCCGGCTTTGTTTCAGAAGTAAAGCCCTCCGGATCTGTAGAGGCCAAATCAATTACCATTCCCCTCATTCCGTTTACTCCTGCTGCCCTGGCATAGGGATCAACAGCTTCTCTTGTTTCATTCTCAACGGTGACAGAATAGGTATAATAAACCCCGTTCAAGTCCCCCTTGACCGACGCCGCCCAGGTTCCCCCAGATGCTTTTTTCATCCTTATATTCTGTAACAGATCACTCTGTTCCCCTGTTTTATACAAATTAACAACAACTTGTTCTGCTGTGGGAGCCCATACACGAAATCTTGTCTCCTCACTGGTCCAAACTGCTCCAAGATCATCGCCCTGATAGGTCTCGGACAATTCAAACTCCCTCGTCATAAACCTTTTATAATGTTCTAACAACCTTTCCTTTTCCAAGGTAACCTCCAGCATTTGTTACTATTTCTATCCTTATCGATCCCACTTATCACACAGGGAATTTATCTGACCAAGGAATTTCGCCAAATCTTTGTTAGCTCCACCCTTGTTATGTTGAATCACAATTGCAAGCCGTTTTCCAGCTTGAACGAGACGTTCGAATACAGAACCTGCCTTCACCGCCTCAGCTCTGCCTTCTACCGGTATCTTCTTTCCTTCCTCTACACATACATTTCTGATCAAATCATAGGTCGCGCCACTATAAGGTGCCTCAGCAGTATATCCCAATTCACTGCTGATGTAATCAGTAAATAGCTGACTTACCTGCTCATCTCCATGAACGACAAAGACACGCTCCGGCTTTTTCTCAAAGCTGGTCAGCCATTTGAGTAATCCGTCCCGATCCGCATGACCGCTTACCCCGGCTAATTGACGAATCTCTGCAGCCACGGTAATTTCTTCTCCAAAGAGCTTAACCAGCTGAGCCCCCTCTAACAGAATACGGCCTAAGGTGCCCTCCGCTTGATAGCCCACAAAAAGCACCGTACTGTCAGCCCTCCACAGATTATGCTTTAAATGATGGCGAACCCTGCCTGCATCACACATTCCCGAAGCGGAGATAATTACCTTGGGTGCTTCATCAAAGTTGATCGCCTTGGATTCCTCCGAGGTAATTGATGTCTTAAGCCCCGGAAAAGCAAGAGGATTAATCCCTTTTTTTACCAGTTCCATCGCTTCCTCATCAAAATAATGAGCCATATATTCATGGAAAACTTCAGTGGCTTCGACTGCCAGGGGACTATCTACGTATACCTTGAAGTTACCATGCCCTTGAATCAGGCGCTCTGCCTTAATTTTTCTCAAATAATACAAAAGTACCTGCGTTCTTCCTACGGCAAAGGAAGGAATGATAACATTTCCTCCACGGTCAAAGGTAGTCTGTATTACCTCAGTAAGCTCACGGATATAATCCGGTGATGCGCCATGGTTTCGATCGCCATAGGTTGACTCCATAATTACATAATCGGCTTCTTTGATATACTGGGGATCTTTGATCAGCGGCTGATTCAGGTTTCCGATATCGCCGGAGAATACCAGCTTCTTCGTAACCCCCTCTTCCGTGATCCAAAGCTCTATACTGGCAGAACCCAGCAAATGTCCCACATCGATAAATCTTACCTCTATACCCTCGTAAAGCGTAAATTTTTCTTTATATTCATGGGGTGTAAACAAACGAATTGTATTTAAGGATGCTTCCATATCATATAGCGGAACCGTGGGGTTATCCCCGGAACGCTGCTTTTTTCGGTTCTTCCATTCTGCTTCCGCCATCTGAATATGAGCACTATCACGCAGCATAAGATTGCACAAAGCGCTGGTTGCACTGGTGGAATGAATATTGCCCCGAAAACCTTCTACATAAAGCAGTGGCAGCCTGCCGGAATGGTCCATGTGTGCATGGGTTAAAAGTACGGCGTCAATCGCTGCCGAAGCTACCGGTATCTCTTGATTCACATAGATATCCTTACCCTGCTCCATTCCGCAGTCAATTAGAATATTCTTACCACAGGCTTCTAAGAAAAAACAACTTCCCGTTACTTCATGGGCAGCACCGATAAATGTTAATTTCATATGGACTCCTCCTTGCCTTGCATTCGTAAGATCTTATTATGACACATTATGTCGAAACAGCATGTTAAATTTTTACTTCCTATTCTCTTGGTATTCGCTCATAAACCAATTCTTTCATGATTTTATTTTACTCTCTCCAATAGTCTATGTCAATAAATACCCTTTCTTGCAGATTCCTCCACCAAAATACCATCAAATTCGATGGGAAAGGACGATAGCCACTAACTTTTGCATCTTGACTATCGTCCCTGTTGATTAAGTACCCTAACCTAGGATTCTATTTAATTTATTCTGGTCAAGTATTTCTATTGTCCCACGGTTTAGGCTGACCATTCCCTCCGTTTGAAAGTACTTCAACATTCTGGTGACAACTTCCCTGGCTGTTCCCAAATGATTTGCTATCTTTTCGTGGGTGATTGCCAGTGTTTCGGAGTCCTGTATATTACTCTGCTCTAAAAGAAAGTTCGCCAATCTCTTATCGAAGCTGGTAAATAAGGCCTGCTCCATGATCCACATAACATCAGAAAACCGGGATGCCATGATCTGATTTGTAAAGATCTGAACCGGAATGGATTCCTCCGATAGCTTTCGAAAGGCTGCGGTGGGGATCAAATAAGCCTCCGTATCCTTCTCCACCTCAATATTGACATCAAAAGAAATATTTTTCATAACACAGGCGGCGGAAAAAATACACACATCCCGCTCAAACAAATGATACAGGGTGATTTCTCTGCCGCTCTCTGATATAATAAATGCTCTTATTTGTCCCTTTTTAATTAAAAATAACCCTGAACAATTGTCCGAGGTACTATGCATTGCCTCCCCTGCTGCAAATTGCTTTTTCACAATCGCCTGCTGCAGAAAAGTCTTTTGTGCACGATTTAGTTTTTTCCAAAAGTTTAAAGTATCTTCTAAGAAAGCGATATCTTTAACATGTTCAACCAAACCCTTTCCTCCAATCAATCCTCATTACCATATCTATAATAGGTCATTGCGAAACTCATTCACTAAAGATATTGTATACACAGCAGATATTGTTTCGAAGCGAAAGCTAAGCCCGAAGGAAGCATTGGAGCGAAGAAATGGTATCTGCTGTGTATACAATCACAAAAACTATATTGTTTCGCAATTGCCTAATATCTATAATTTAAGGTATATTACTAAAATATATACACATGATAACACAAAATTGCATGCAAGATTTCAATCCGCACTATCTGCTGTATCAAAATCCTGCATGCAGTTCTAATCATTACCTTTTTAAAGCTCTTAAACCTCTGTTTTCCATAAACCGTGAAGGTTGCAATATTCATATACTGCTACTACTTCATCATCTTCAAGAGCAAAGACTGCCTTTGGCTCCTGACCTGGTACAAGACATTTTCTCTGTCCGCCATTCTTGGTCTGAAGGTAAATCCACTGAATGAAATGCTCCTCTAACATAGGATGTGCAACACTTCCAACTTCAACAACCACCTTATTTCCTTCCACGGTTACTACAGGAACATGTTTTTCTTTGGCAGCATCCACGGTATTAGGAACTAACTCTTCCATGCGCTCGCCACAGCAAGTTAATGGAGCTCCGGAACTGTGGATCATACCAACGATATTTCCACAATGTTTGCATTTGTAAAACTTATGTTCGCACATAGGCAATTCTCCTTTTCTCATGTAGATTAAATTTTCGGGCACAAAACAAAATGAATCAGCAGGCTGATTCATTCGTCATGAATAAAATGGAGATATCAGGCTTTTACTATAGCATCAGAGGTTTCTCCAATGCTCTAGTATATGCTGATATCTCCAGCTTTAATCTCTGCCTATATGCAATTATATCCTACTTTTCCAACATTCTCAAGATGTCTTTTTTCGGTTTTACACCCACTGACTGAGCCGCTACCTTCCCTTCCTTCACAACCACAAGAGTTGGAATACTCATAACACGAAATGCGGAAGCTAAATCGGATTCTTCATCAATATTGATTTTCCCAACCTTAGCAACACCTTGCATCTCTTCTGCAATCTCATCGAGGGTTGGAGCTACCATACGGCAGGGTCCGCACCAGGATGCCCAGAAATCTAATAATACTGGTTCCTTTGACTGTAATACCTCTTGATCAAAATTATTCTTCGTTATTTTTATCGTAGCCATAATGAATCCTCCTATATATTAAAATTAAATTGTTTACATTATTTATTTTATCTTATGAGCTTACTATACCACCCTATGAATGATTCTTCTGTGATGATATCACCAACATAGCTATATATTTTTTCCAGCTAATTTAAATAATTCTGTTGCATTTCTTTGGATCTATACCAATTTATACTATTCTGATATCTCTATATGAATAGGTAACATCACAGGATGAAGTAACACGAATTATTCTTTCAGTTAATTTCTAAATGAACTAATGTCAACTAATTAATTATTTGACATTAGTTCAATATAATGCTACACTATATGTAAAATAATTAATTACTTTACATCAGTAGGCGGTGAATATTATGAAAAATCTGGAATATAATATATCAGTACATCATCCGGAAATGAGGGAATTGCTGATGCATATATTTGGTACTGATAATGAGGACAACCTTAAGAAAATAGCGGAAAAAGCACAGAAGTACGACCAGCTATTCCAGAACACTAAACCAGTTAATGTCCGTGGTGCAGGTCGAAAAGCGATATTTACTGAACAGGATATTTCAAAAATAACATATATGTATGAGAATGGCTGCTCGATACAAGAAATTGCAGCTCACTTTAATACTACGCGGCAGACTATATCAAAATATATTGCTTCTGATAAAAGGGCTCAAAAAAATCCATTCATTACAATGCGTATGGAATATATGCATGAAAATGAACTTTGTACTACGATTGACATTGATTTCATGAACAGGAAGATCTATATAGCAAACTACACCAATGATACGATACATCGTGCCTTTGGTGCCGTAACAAATCCTACTTGGGAGGATTTTGAATATTTCCTTGAACGACGATGTTTTCCTAAAACTAGGGCTAATATAAAGAACATCCTACGAGACATTGATGTTTCAGGTTATGATCCTCTTCAGATCATAGAAAAAACTCAAGGAAGAATGGCAGAAGACAATCAGTGGATAAAAATAAATTATCTGCAGAGGAGGAATCCTTATGGAAATGATAAATCTTGACCAATGTACTCCATGTGAAACGCAGGGGCACTCTTCCAAAGGAAATCAATTAAAATTCAAACGAAATGGGTATTGGTACAAAGCAGATCACATGGGCTATGAAGGTCTTGCCGAAGTTATTGTTTCCAGACTACTACAGCATTCAAATATAACGAATTTTGTTGTATATGAACCAGCAATGATTGAATATAAAGGAATTATATATAAAGGGTGCAAAAGCCTTAATTTCCTTCAAGCTGATGAAGAATTGGTGACGGTTGATCATTTATATCGTCAGTACACCGGTCTAAGCTTAACATCAGAACTTTCACGTATTAATACGACAAGAGAACGAGTGGCATTTTTCGTACAAGTTATTCAGAACTTCACTGGTCTAAAGGATTTTGGTAAGTATTTGTCATTAATACTTGAATTAGATGCCTTCTTTTTTAATGAGGATCGGCACACAAACAATATTGCCCTAAAATATAATTCAAAGGTGAAACAATATCTTCCTTGCCACATTTTCGACAATGGACTTGCTCTCTTCGCTGATACATCCACAGACTTTATTCAAGGTACAACCGTTGCTGAATGTACTTCCCGCATTCAAGCTAAACCATTTGCTTTTGACTTTGATGAGCAGGCGGATGAGGCAGTTGGTTTATACGGTCGTCAACTTAACTTCACCTTTCAAATGAGTGATGTTATAAAAGAGCTTGGCAAATTTCATGATATTTATGAGGAATGGATACTGGATCGAATCGAAGATACCCTCCGGCAGCAAATGAGAAAGTATCAATATCTATTTCATCAATAATTCAGGGACTGGTCTAATAACAAAGACCAGTCCCTATCTGCATTCCTATTCAAAGGTAGGTATCCTCCGTGGTTACAATAAAAGCACCTGATTTTCTGTGATTTCATCAGCCCCATGGGTTAAGCCTACGATTACATTACATATTTCTAGCGTTCTTCTCTAAAGTAATTCACACCACAGCCGGCAGGCTGGGAGCCTTCCTTCGACTTCTTCATGGACGTAACAATTAATACAAAGGTCGTAATTAAGAAGGGCAGCATCACATAGAAAGCATTTGGTATTTCAATAATATTCTTTGGCACATAGAACTGAAGAACACTAAAGGCACCAAATACCAGGGAACCGATAATCGCCTTTGCCGGATTCCAGCTTGCAAAGATAACGAGTGCTACGGAGATCCAGCCCTGGCCATTCACCACGCTGCTGTTGTTCCAGATGCCGCCTCCATTAATCAGGGAGAGGTATGCCCCGCCCAAGCCACAGATACCGCCGCCCACCATGATATGAAGATACTTGGTAAGCGTTACATTGATTCCTGCCGCATCCGCCGCACCGGGATTCTCGCCTACTGCTCTCATATTCAGGCCGCTGCGGGTTTTTAACATATATATCGTACACAGAATTGCGATCACCACCGCAAGATACACCAGCGGATTATGAGAAAAGAGGAGCTTTCCAATCACCGGAATATCTCCCAGCACCGGAATTGATTTCTCAGAGATCGCCTTTAGAAACTTAGCGGAAAGCTTTGGTGAACCGCCTGCCGCGTCAATCATCATGGCGCCGAAAAACTTTGCAAAGCCTGCACCAAAGATGGTTAAGGTAAGACCGGTTACATTCTGATTTGCCATAAAGCTTACGGTCAAGACTGCATAGATAAAAGCCGCAAATACGCCGATCGCAAAGGCCGCCAATAATGCCAGAGCCAGGTTATCCGAATGATAGGCCACAAAGAAGCTCATAAAGGCTCCCATGAACATCATACCCTCTACACCCAGATTCAAATGACCGGTTTTCTCTGTCATGATTTCACCGGTGGTACCAAACAACAGCGGAGTTCCGGCTTTAATGGCTGCAAATAAAAAATTAATGATCATTATGCCTTCCTCCTTTGTCTTAATACAAATCGATAACGGTTAAAGAAATCCAGCGCCAGAATCGAGAACAGGATGATACCCTGCAAAATAGAAGACACTGCAGGAGACAGTCCAAATGCACTCTGCATAACGCTGCAGCCCTTGTCCAGCATACTAAACAGCACTGTTACAATTAATATTATAATGGGATTTAACTGCGCCAGCCAGGCAACAATAATTGCCGTAAAGCCTACACCGCCAGCAACGCCTTCGCCCAAGGTATAGGCCGCACCGCTGACCTGACACATTCCTGCGATACCACAGATTGCGCCGCTTAGGAACATAGTCCGGATTACAATTTTCTTTACATTCATACCCGCGTATCTTGCGGTATTGGTACTTTCACCGACAACACTGATTTCGTAGCCCTGCTTTGAGAATCTCAAATAAATGAACATTACCACAACAAGGATTAAACCAATTAACCAGCCCGCATGTACGCCAAAAACCTGATCCAGTCTCGCATTGGGCTCGAAGGTAGCAATCTTCGGGAACCCGGAGGAAGCCGGATCACGCCAGGGACCTTCGGTCAGATATTTAATCATATACAAAGCAATGTAATTCATCATTAAGGTAAACAGGGTTTCGTTGGTACCATACTTGGTCTTAAAGTATGCCGGAATCAAGCCCCATAAACCGCCGCCGACCGCTCCTGCCAGAAACATCAGGATAAGCAGCAGCCAGTGGGGAAGTCCGGTCATAAATAATGCAAAATAGGTAGCAAAGATACCACCCATAATGATCTGACCTTCCGCACCAATGTTCCAGAATTTCATCTGAAAGGCAGGTGTAATGCCCAGTGCCGCAATTAATAGAGGAATGGCTATTTTAATGGTACCCTTTGCCGCAATCTTACTTCTCCAGGCTCCCTGTACAATGGAAGCATAGATCTCAAAGGGATTCTGGCCAATGGCAAGGATAAAGATGCCGCCGGCAATAATTGCAATCACCACCGCCAGCAGGGACAACAGCACTGTCTTAGCGTAGGAGACCTCCGCCTTTTTTACCACATGAAAGAGAGGCTCTTTTTTCATTCTAATGCTTCGTTCCATTGTGCGTGTCTCCTCCCTTCTCTGCATCGGTCATTAACAGACCCAGCTTCTCCTTGGTCGCATCCTTTGCCTTTACAATACCTGTTACTTTACCGTTACACAACACCATAATTCTATCGCAAAGCTCCAGCATAACATCCAGATCCTCACCAATAAAGAGAACACCAACACCCTTTTGCTTTTGTTCATTGATTAGGTCATAGATGGTATAGGAAGAATTGATATCGAGGCCACGAACCGCGTACGCAGTAATCAGTACATTGGGCTGTGATTCAATTTCTCTTCCCAAAAGCACCTTCTGTACATTACCGCCGGACAGTCTGCGCACGGGAGTATCCACACTTGGGGTAACAATCCCTAATTGCTTCACCAGACGCTTCGATAGCTCTCTTGCCGCTTTTTTACTCACAAAAGGACTCTTTCCTTCATGGTAGGTTTTTAAAAGCATATTATCCACCATACCCATGGAGGCAGCAAGTCCCATTCCCAGACGATCCTCGGGAATAAAGCTCATACTGATGCCCATCTTAATAATCTCACTGGGTGATTTACCTACCAGGTTTTCCTTATGATATAGAATTGCCCCTTGCTTTACCGGAAGAAGTCCGGCTAAGGCTTCACAAAGCTCCTTCTGACCGCTGCCGGCCACACCTGCCACACCAAGAATCTCTCCTCTGTTTAAGTCAAAAGAGATATCCTTAATCATCTCAAAGCCTTCTTCATCACAGACCGTCAAATGGTGGATCTCCAGCAGGTTCTCATCAAAGGTGGTTTCCGGATGGTCGATGGATAATTCAATTGGTCTACCGACCATGATTTCTGTTAATTCCTTCGCACTTGACTCCGCCGTGTTTACCGTTGCAACACTTTCACCTTTCCGAAGGATTGTCACACGGTCACTGATTTCCAGTACCTCATTCAGCTTATGAGTTATGATGATAACCGCACAGCCTTCCTCCTTCATGCGTCTTAGTATTTCAAAGAGTCTTTTGGTTTCCTGGGGTGTGAGTACCGCCGTCGGTTCATCTAAAATTAAAATATCCGCCTGGCGATAAAGCACTTTGATAATTTCTACGGTCTGCTTTTCACTTACGGACATCTGATATACTTTCTTCTCTGAGTCAATCTCCAGACCAAAGCGTTTACTAATCTCACGTATTTTCTCTGATCTCGACTTATTAAGGAAGAATCCTTTTTCTTTCGCACCTAAAATAATATTATCTGCCGCTGATAATGCCTCCACCAGCTTAAAATGCTGATGAATCATACCAACCCCCAGTCTTATGGAATCCTCCGGGGAATTAATGGTGACACTCTGCCCATTAATGAAAATAGAACCGCTGTCCGGCTTATAAATACCTGAGAGCATGTTCATCAATGTTGTTTTACCTGATCCGTTTTCGCCAAGCAGGGCGAGAATCTCACCCTGCTTAACGGACAGGTCTATTTTGTTGTTTGCTACAACCGACCCAAACGTTTTTGTAATCTGTTTCAGTTCGATTGCCATGGCTTCCTTTTTCATATGCACTCCTGCCATCCAATCAATTCTTATTTATTGAACTACAACGTTCTTGTAGTACCAGTTCATTTTACCTGTAATATCTCCATCGGTAAGGGAACTTCCTTCCGCACAGATCTGATTACCTTCGTTATCTACGATATTTCCTTCAAATACCTTGAAGCCGCCGAGGATTTTCTGCTTTGCAGCATCCACTGCTTCTGCGGTACCCTCTGCTACATTGTTAGATAACGGAGAGATATCAACAAGACCCTCTGCCATACCACCGAAATAATTCTCACCAGTCCAGGTTCCATCGATAACAGACTGAACAGCGCTGGTATAGTAAGCACCCCAGTTCCAGATTGGAGCTGTTAAGTGTGCCGCAGGAGCATCCTTCGTCATATCAGAGTTATAACCACAGCCCCATACGCCTCTAGCCTCTGCTGCCAGCTGAGGAGCTGTTGTATCCGCATGCTGTCCGATGACATCACAGCCCATGTCCAGTAAGCTTTCTGCTGCCTGCTGCTCTAAGGTAGGATCGAACCAGGAGTTTGTAACTTTAACATATACCTTCGCATCCGGATTCACGGATTCAATACCCATAGCAAATGCATTAATACCGCCGGTAACCTCGGAATTGTCCTTGCCCATCGCTGCTACAAAGCCAATCTTATCAGACTGTGTCTTTAAACCTGCTGCAACACCTGCCAGGTAACGTGCCTGATAAATACGTCCAAAATAGTTGTTGAAATTAGTGCCATTGCTCTTATAACCGGAGCAGTGAGAGAAGATTACTTCCGGATATTCCGCAGCCAACTGCTCCATGGTATCCATGTAGCCCCAGCTTGTACCAAAGATGATTTGGCAGCCTTCCTCTAAACACTCTTCGATTGCTGTTCTGATTGCTACTGCATCAGAATCACTTACATTGTTTTTACGAATAATCTGTCCATCAGAAAGACCTAAAGTCTGCTGCATTGCTACGATACCCTGATCGTGTGCAAAGCTGTAGCCAGCTCCGTCTGCCGGATCGCCGATATGTATTACACCAACCTTAATATCTTCTTTTGCAACCGGTGCAAATAATCCGGTAGCTGCTGCAGTATCTGTTCCCTCGCTTGTAGCTGCTCCCTCTGTTACAGCTGCATCGTCCTTCGCTGCATCTTTTGAGGTAGTCGTGTTTTTGGCTCCACATGCTGTCAGGGATACCATCATCATAAGTACTAACGTAAATGATAAAAGCTTCTTGAACATCCTAATTCTCCTCCTAATGTTTGCCGGAATTTTAGTTCCGTATTGGGGATTGCTCCCGGGTTGTATTTATCTACGAGGCAGATTCTATCGTACCCGCATCATTCGACTGCTAGTCGCGGAGTGCAGGACATTCTCGCAAATCGGAGAATTAAGATAGTACGCCTTTGTAAATCTTAATCATAAATTCGATCAATGCTATAGCGTAAGCTTTATTGATCGTGATCGTTATTAGAAGCCTGCTAACCTCTCAATCACGAAAAACAATCCCTGTTTCCTCACTCATGGCTTCCACAATTGCCAAAGATTCCACCCTTACGCCGCTACTCCGTATCAAGGCTCCGCCTTCCTGGAAGCCCTTCTCGATTACGATGCCCGCACCTACCAGGGTTGCACCCGCATCCTTCACTAATTTGGAAAGACCTAACAAGGCAGCTCCATTTGCCAGAAAATCATCAATAATTAAAACCTTGTCCTCCGGCTTTAAGAAATCCTTCGATACAATGATGTCATATACTCTGCCATGGGTAAAGGATTCTACCTGGCTGGTGTAAACATCACCTGCTATATTTTTTGTCTGGTTCTTTTTTGCAAATACCACAGGTACCTTAAAATTCTGGGCTGCGATACATGCAATTCCAATTCCTGATGCCTCTATTGTAAGTATCTTTGTGATATCACTATCAGCAAATCTTCTCTTAAATTCCTTACCTATCTCCCCGAATAATTCTATGTCCATCTGATGATTCAAAAAGCTATCGACTTTTAATACATTTCCCCCGCGAATCTTACCGTCTTTTCTAATTCTATCCTTTAATAACTGCATTATGAACCTCCGCCACATCGCTTTCGATATCTTTTTAAAGTAACAACACATGTGTCATATTAATATTTCTTACGACATTTTTCAATTTAGCATTACTAATAAATAACATTA
>JAEWMZ010000078.1 GCA_023392995.1 Bacillota bacterium | reverse complement strand
TTCTTCCGGAAGTAAGGCATAACCGGATTGATACCAAACAAATCTCCGAATTTATCAGCATGAATCATTTCGTCCGTTCTGATATGGTATTCAAATAATACATCATTGGATAGCTCCGTAGCAATACGATAACGCTCTCCCTCCAAAAGAATTAATTCCTGCATCCCCTTCATCTCGCTAATATCAACAAAGACTACGGATAGCGTATGTTTACCATCCTTCCCGGTGGTGCAATTACCATTCATTAAAAAGTATAGAAGGGTACCATCCTTGGTTAACATTTTCACCTCGCGACGAACCGTTTCGTTCCCTAATTGTTTTTCAATATCCCCAGCAAAGAGCTTGTCTCTTGGATCAATAAAATCATAAAGATAAATTTTATTCTCCGCCTTCGCAATCGCCTTGTCGTAGCCGAGCACCTCATAAAAACCATTGCTGGCATAAAGAATTCGGCAATTATCCTCCAGAACAAAATGAACCAGCCCCGCCCGAATGCTATTCGTTATTTTTCTCAATTCTAATGCAGCCCTTGTCACCCTCTTTTCATTCTCAAGCCGATAGAGCATGATAAGAACCACAACAACAATACAGACGCTTATGAGTATAATCACAAGTGTCAGTAATACCGCAGGTTTGTTTTGCAAATCCTTCATCAGGTTCATCTTGTTTTCCCCTAACTTATAGTTTATCCCGTACCTTTTTGATTCTTTTCCTACTGTTTACTTAATATAACAGCTTAAAATCAATATAGCATAACAAAACCCAGAAATCAACTATTCCTGCGGCTGAAAGCGCTTTTGTTCTTTGGATTAAAGACTTTTATCCTACGGCCTAACACCCTCTATTCTTGAGAACATCTTTATTGGGGTCTTTATCCACTGTTTGACAAAAATCAACTTAACTATTCCTCTAATGTCTGTTTAATAATCCCCTGCATCTGCTCCTTTGTCATCATTCCCGGAACATATCCTAAGATATTCCCCTCCTTATCAATCATAAAGGTGGTAGGGAATGCAGAAATACTATAATCCCTTAAGATCTCACCGGTTTCATCAAAGAGTACAGGGAAGGTATACTCGTTATCCTTCAAGAACTCCATAATCTCATCCTTACTTACATCGGAATTATTCGGATAATCTGCGCTGGTTGGGTTCGTAATGCCCAGGAACATCACATCCCCTTCGTTCAGATTATAGTCCGCATATAGCTCTTCAATATCTGGCAATTCCTTTTTACACGGAGGACACCAGGTTGCCCAGAAGTTGAGAAATACTACCTTTCCTTTATAATCGGATAGGGTATGTTCCTTTCCATATTGATCCGTGAGAGTAAAATCAAAGGCTTGAATTTTCTTTTTCGTGGAATTCTCGTCCTTTCCTTCCTCCGTCACGCTGTTGTCTTGCTCAGAAGTATCCTGGTCTGCACCTGCTTTATCGTTAGCACTGATTTCATTGTCTGCAGTTGATTCATTGTCTGTACCAGACTTATCTTCGATAGCGTCATTACCAGTATCCGGAAGATTGGCGTTATTATTACCTATAATGACCTCGTCTTTCGAGCCCTTCGAATTCTCCTGCTGATACGTAAAGGAATTCAAATAACCGGAAACACTATTCATCCATCCGGTAAAGGTCATAACCCCCATAAGAATCAGAATGACACCACCGAGCTTTATGGTATACTTCAGCAGCTTCTGCTTTGATCTTAAGAAATTCAGCGCTTGTGATGTAAAAAGTCCCAATATAAGAAATGGAATCAGGAACCCGAGCGCATACACGAATACCAGCATATTGCCTTTAAATGCTGTTGAGGCTCCGGAGGCCATAATAAGTACCGAGGATAATGCTGGCCCAATGCAAGGTGTCCAGGCAAAACTAAAGGTAAAGCCCATAATAAGCGCCAGAATAGGATTCACCTTCTTATCTCCCAGTGAAAGCTGTATTTTTCTTTCTCTTTGTAAAAAAGGCAATTCCAGAATGCCCAGCTGGAATAGACCCAGTACTATGATAAGAATACCGCCTATTTTAGTAAATAAATTTTTGTTGTGGCTGAAAAAGCTGCCAAGAGCCGTAAACGACATACCAAGGATAAAGAAAGCAAAGGAAATTCCGATTGCAAAAAATACGGTATTAAAAAACACCTTACTCCGATCATATTGTATTATGCCATCCTCATTTACCTTCTTGCCGCTTCCTGCCAAATACCCCATATATACCGGAATTAGTGGTATGACGCAAGGTGAGAAAAATGATAATATTCCCTCCATAAAAACCAATATAAAACTAACATGACCCGTCAATAAAATTCCATCCATTTCGTTGCACCACACTCCTTCATCTTTGATTTTTGATACTAGCCAAATGGTCTCTTTCTTCTATTCTATCATTATAACCTGCTTTTGTATATTATCAGTGACAAAGTTACTCTGCCACTTTCTTCACAAATATTTAACAATTATCCAGTGAATTCATTATTGCATCAAACAGTATTTATACTATAATGGGTATTATACATTGATCTTATGATCAGAAGCCCTTGTACTTCGTCGCTTCTGCGTTTCTCAATCAGCTTTACACTTATTATTCGGAACAAGGAGGAGAAATCTTGCTTAGAACAAAAAAATTACTACTACAATTTATGATAGCAACACTGCTGGTCTTTGGTACAGCTGCCGGGGTGTATCTATCACCCTATACTTATGCGGAGGCCGCTACCGTAGCCCCTAATCTAAAGGTCGATAAAGCAGTCCTCTATGTTGGTTATAATAACTATACCCTTCAGCTAAAGAATCTCGCAGGCAACGCGACGATTGTATATAAAAGCAGTAATCCCAAAATCGCTAAAGTTACCAAGAATGGATTGATATCTCCGGTTGCGAAAGGGTCAACAACCATCCTCGCAACAGTTAAGCAGAACAATAAAAGCTATACCTTAAAATTCACTGCTACAGTGGAAAACCCGAATATTTCTTATACCAAAAAAACAGATTACCTTAATGTTGGTGATACTTATCAATATTCAGCAAAAGCAAATGGTATGTCAGAAAAGATCACCTGGAGTGTTTCAAATACTACTGTAGCAAGCATCTCATCTACCGGTAAACTAAAGGCACTTACCAATGGAACCGTTACTGTATATGCCAAGGCAGGTAAAAAGACTGCTGCCTGTAAGGTTATTATTGGGACAAATACCCTTGGAACCTTTTCAACGAATCTGGTCATTGATAAAGCAACTACGATCTGGATTAACAGTTCCAATGAATCCGAAAATGAGCAGCTCTCCCTGGAGCATGCTGCTTCTGGTATAGCTGCATATCGCTGGGGAAGTTGGTCAGGCTCAAAGAAGGCCTTAATCATTACTCCCCAAAAGGCTGGCACAGATACGATTACCATTACCTCCGACAGTACGAAGGATCGATTAGTAATCAAGCTCACCGTTGCAAAAGCCTCCGCAAAAACAGCCCTTACAGCGAAACAAATCTATAGTAAATGCATCCCTGCTACTGTAGAAATAACCGTTACTACAAGCTCCGGGGAGGTACAGGGTTCCGGTTTCTTTCTCGGAGGCGACCGAATTGTAACAAACTATCACGTTATTGAAGGTGCAACTAAAATTATTGTTACTACCAGTGACAAGAAAATATATACGATAAAAAACATACTGGGTTTTGATAAGAAGATCGACCTTGCGGTATTAGAACTAAAGCTCAAACACACTAGCCTTGAAACAGGACAGAAGGCTTCAGGCGGAGAGACCATATACACGTTAGGAAGTCCTTTTGGACTTAATGGTACCATGACTAAGGGTATGGTATCCACCCCCTCCCGTGTTATCGACGGTGTAAATTATATTCAGATCGATGCCTCCATTTCCCATGGGAACAGCGGTGGCCCTCTTGTAAATGAGTATGGTGAGGTAATTGGTATTAACACGATGTACTATGAGGGAGGACAAAACCTCAATTTTGCTATTAGTATTAAAGAACTGCAAAAGATAAATACCAATGACCCGATGACTGTCGCAGAATATCACAAGCTTTACGACGAGTATTGGTCACAATGGTTTTATAATAATATAATTAATGAAGACACTTCCTTAAGCCAAAATCCTTATACCAGTCAGACTGCTTATGCCAATTATGGTATTAAGGGGACAATAAAGGCTTCAGAGCCTGCTGATTACTATCAATTTGTGGTAACAGAGGGCGGCTTCCTTTCCGGTGCTATGCAATCGGACAGTGCAGCAGATATGAAAAATACTTCCTTCTCAATTTATAATGATTCGGGCGTATTGATTTATAGTGCTTTGAAGGATGAGACTACCGCAAATCAGTATATTTATCAGTATCTTAATCCGGGAAGATATATTGTTAAGATTTCGCTACCTGTGGATTATAGTGGTGAGGATGCAAATTATTTATTTAGTTTGTCTTATAATTAGGTGAAAATGATCAGCCCCGCGTTCATACTCTAGGATGAATGTGGGGCTGGGGTTTTTAATTGTACGCATTCTTTGTGGATAAGAAATACTGGCATTATTCTTGGAAATATATTCATCTAGTGTGAAATCCATATATTCCATAACATACTCATTCTGTCCCTCGTTATAGCAATAAACTTCAAGGATATACGGAGATGAAAATTCGTTCATTTCCTCAAATTCTCGTTTAAAACGTAATATTTCTTTTTCTGATAATTCTTTCTTTGCCCTCTTTAAAACAAATGTCTTATTGTAAAAGGAATCTTTATATTTATAGACATTGGCATAGGACCCACCACCAATTAATTTTAAAGAGAACGCAAAGTTGTTTGTTGTGTTATTGACACTTATCGTCGAGGTCGATTTAAATATTGGCATCGTATAGTACAGGTCTACTTTTGCCATATTTGCAGGAAGCAAGCTCCCCCCACTTGAACTCAAAAAATTTCTGCATTTCTTTATTAAGTCAAAATAATAATCATCAATTTCAAAAGCATATTTCGTGTTTTTCAATGCGCTATATAAACCTATGGTTAATTCGATGCTATTGATTAACTGTCTACTAGGATCAGCCCAAAAATGAGCTCCATTTTCATTAGTGGGCAACCGTTCATTCATTGTTCTAAATAAAGAAACATAATTATAATGCAACCCGGTTAATATTTCTCTTAATCTTTGATGATCAATTGCTGCATACAAATCATCAATTTCCTGATTTATTTGTCCACTTATAATAAGTTCCCTATACTGAGATTCAATATAATTTTCAATATTCATCTACGTTTTACCCCCGATAAAAACAGTTCCTTAATTCTTTATAGTAAACCTGTATTACATTAAATCAGCTCATATAGCCTCGATTTTTTTATAAAACATCTAAATCGCTCTTTCACGTTCAAAATAATTCCTTTGAACTTGTTTCCACGAACAGATTTTTTCAAGATTATTACTCATCCGATTTTTACGCTCAAACCCCGTAAAGACTTTATTTACATGCTTCTTATTACAATCGCTATATTACTCTTGACATCAATACTACCGTCCCCACATGTGGGGAGTTCGGGAACAAATCAACAAGTGAAGAAAATATTTACAAACAAAAATCAGCGCACAAAACACTTTACAGCAATATTTGTTTCTGTTTGGTGTTATTACCCGCTGACTTTGGTGTGCTATTTGGTTATTAATTTACTTTATGAAATTAAACTACTCTAAGTATATTCCTATACATATAACAATCCACCTTCTCGCAATACTATATCTTTAATAATTGTTGCTACAATTGTTGGAAACACTCTAGATGTTTCTTCAGAAATTTCCCATACGCCTCCATTTTCATCCACATCAGCCCCATGGTCTGCTGCATTTCTAACTTGTCCAATATAATCAATCATACCTCGATGTTTTTTTGAAATCACACTGCTAAGTGCAGTACTTTTTTGAATAATACCGCTCTTACCAACTAAAGAAACTCCATGTTTGTCTGCTATTTGTTTTAAAAATGACTCAAACGCATTACCAGCATACAAAATTATTGTTTTTCCATCACTTAATTCATTTTGTACTTTACTGAAAGCGTCAGCCAATGGTGCATAAACCTTTTCTTCATCTACAAAATCATATACAGTATCACCAAGTAACGTCCTCAAAGCATAATCATCATTTGCTTTTGACTTTAATGCAACATCTAATATTTCAATATATGTAACACTATCATCATTAAAAATATACTGGTTTGCCCCATCACTTAACATTGCTTTGGCATATGTAGCTATATTGGTTAGTGTGTTTTTTATATCTTTGTAGCTAGAAGTCATCGTAAATAAATGTTTGACTTGTTTACTAGCTAAATCTATAGATTGTGAGAATTCAAATCTTGCTTTAAATGTGATAAATGGTTTATATTGTTCCAATACAAACCGCATTATAGTAGCCTTATGATGGTCATTCCTAGCAGATATTAATAATCGTGCTAATAGTGAATCACTACTATATCCAGCACCATCAAACTTCACAAGATTAAGTTCCAACGCCATATCCAATGCATTCTTTGCTTGCATTTCAGAGATATCTGCAAATTCACTGACAAAAGTTAAATTACTATTTTCATCCTTTGCTAAAACAGCATCCACAACACCAACAATATCTTCTGCCGTTGTCAGAACTATATTGTATGTCATACAATCACCTGCTTCCTATTCATTAATTGATTCAAGAAGCAATTTTATCTTTTCACTTAATTCTTCGATTTCATTAACGCTTGCATCTATATTTATATTAATATTAACAATGCTACCTGTACTAGAAATATGCTTTGTTGTACTTAATACTGGCACTTGTGCCTTTTCTTCATCTAAAATTTGCCCCTCTGACTTGGGCTTTTCGTTGATAGTTGTTTCTGTAACAGTTTTAATTTTACCATCTTCTTCTGTTACCAGATTTGCGGCCTTAAATATTTCAATAATCGTATTGGCTCCAACTTTAGCAGAACCAGTGGTAGAACCCGCTGAATATAATATATGATTAATTAAAGCTGTTCTATCCATGCCATTTCTTATTTTTATTGCAGAAATCATACGTGTCAAAAACTCATTGTCCTCAATCAAACTTTTCCATGTTCTTTCAACTTCTTCCTGTATTCTAAGAGAATATGCTCGTCCTAAAGAAAAACATTCTAAAGTAGGGGTCTTCTTATTCCCCTCTGATAAAAGCTCCATTTGCATCAAAAACCCATTATTTCTACTAACTACAGTCCTGTCCATCCCCGTAGATTGTGCAATTGCATCCAGTGTTTGCGGCTGTCCTTCCTTCCCTGAAGCATATGCTTTAATAATTTTTGTTAGTTCTTCGTATGAAGAGCCTGGTAACTTAAAATTGTCTGCCATTTGTATTCTCCTTCTCTTATAATTTATATCTTTTTACCTTTCGGTATTTTTGCTTACTACTTTTGGGTTTATTGGGTACCGTCATTTCAATCATCCCATGTTCTAAAGCTGGCAACAAGTAATTATCTCTAAAAGTTGGTCTATGCTTTAACCCCAATAATTCCATAAGCTCTTTCGTTGAATATTCTTTATCACCAATAACCTCTAATAGTTTTTCAACTTGTTCGGTTACTTGTTCTCCTACTTGTTCGGTGTCTGCAACTTCACATAATGCATCATAGATGGTTTTTAGTAGAAACTCTACGAATTTACCAGAATCAGCACTATGGTCACATTCGCCAAGCACTTTGTAATACTCATCTTGCCTCTCCCTTATTAATGTTTCTATCGGAAGCCATCCAAACAGTGATTTCCATTTATACAGCAACAGTGTCTGCCACATACGTCCCATTCGGCCATTACCATCTGCAAATGGATGAATAAATTCAAACTCATAATGAAATACACAACTTTTTATGAGTGGATGTACTTCTGCTTTTTTTGCCCACTCTACCAATTCTTTAATCAAATGTAGAACTTGATTTGCCGGCGGAGCCATATGAACTAATTGTTCTCCAGCAAATACTCCTACACCACCACTTCGAAAAGTTCCTGCCTCTTTCGTTAATTCATTCATCAACACTTTATGTGCTAGTAGCATGTCTTTAATAGAATATGGATTCATTTCCAACAGCCTATTGTATGCTTCAAAAGCATTCTTAACCTCGCATATTTCGTCTGCTGCTCCAAGAATTCTTTTTCCATTAATTATATCCGTTACCTGATCCAAAGATAAGGAATTATTTTCAATCGCTAACGAGGCATGAATGGTACGGATACGATTATCCCTTCTAAGTCTTGGGTTATTACTCATATGATCATTTATCGTGATTTTGGTTATTATTTCAGTAATAGCAGAAATTAAATTTACTGTCTTATCTGTTATTGTATATGGTGGAACATAACCTTTTTCGCTCATATTTACCTCTCTGCGTGCTCAAATTTGCACTTGCATGAATAAACTTCATTGTTTTATCACTTGTACAATATTATACCGTACAAGTTTTTATAATACTACTACTTTTCCAAATAATTTGAGAAAATATGTAATAGCATAAAATGCCATCAAAATCGTCCTATGATAGCAAATTGTGCACTCACAATCCAAAAGTGATAGTAAAAAGTGCACTCACTTCAACTATCTAATCCAAACCAGTATAATTCCTTTAATAAAGTGATAGCATTTTATGCACTCAATTTTTCCCTATGATAGCATTTTGTACACTCACAACGCAAAAGTGATAGTAAAAAGTGCACTCACTTTCATATTTCAAGGGTTTTAGGGGATTTTCCCCTAACTAGTTGCGTCAGAGCCTGAGACGTCTCTGATGCGTATCTAGCAGTCGCCCCCCCTAGGAATTAGCTTATTACTAACTGCAAAATCAGCTCCAATAACAACACTCATCTCATTGCCTAATACATTTCCAATATTCACTTTTATTATCTTTGTGTTCGTCATTTTTTATCCATGTCTCTTTATCTTGCAAACAATACACTCCCCACCGACATGGCAGGATACACAACTACGCCATCTCTGGCTTTTTGCCACCTGCTAGTGGAGTTAACTCCCCTAAAACCCCTGATAATTTATTTTCCCCATGGAACTTCCCCATGAATTAACATTTCTCATTGGAAATACCCCATGGAAAGTGCATTTTCCTATGGATTTTCCCCATGGAAAAAATTTGGTAAAATGTACACTCAAAGCCTAAATTTTTATCTCCTCGAAAATTCCCCATGGATTTAATTTTTTCATTGGAAATTCCCCATCAAAAGTTCGTTTCTCCATGGAAATTCCATGGGAACATTCTAATACAATATCAATTTTATAAGCTTCTAACTACCAAACACTATCATCATCCATAGCATCCACCCACACCTGCATTTCCTCATCCAGTGCCAATCTTACATATTCCAATGGATCAGCAATTGCCAATGCATCCATTCTACCATGCGAATTCATAGTTGTCTTAATTCCATCTTCCCACTTCCCACAATCTATCCGTAATATATATCCTGCATCATATACCGTCACATCAATACAATTTTTCTGTTCATTATACCTTGCAAATATTCCATTCATTATAATCACCCTTTCTCATGACAACTAAATCAAATTACACGATTTAAATTACAATCCTTCATGTACAGATAAAAAGAAAAACATAACAAAAACAAAAAAACAGCATGCCAAAGTCATCTTCACAGACAACTTCAAAACATACTGCTTTCACATACATTCCATGTACCGATTCCTATATTACAGATTATCTTCTACAATCATTTTCATCGTTACAATTCATTTAATTTTTTACATATTACAGTCAAAACACCTGACAACATTTGTCATAACAAACCCAATTAGCACCCAAAATACCGACACCACCAAGCTCATTCTTAACCCAAGTGACACCACCCAGATTTGACACCTTTTTCGCCGTTTTTGATTCCAATTTTGACACCTTTTGACACCAATTTTGCCCTAAAACATACGATATTTTACGATAAGAAAAAACACTTCCAAATCGCTGCAAACCGCCTAAAATCTAGCATTTCCAAGTCCTTTTCTACAATTCATACGGTGTTACCTGATATACATAATAATTCAGCCAATTCGTATACATCGCATTCGCATGGGCTCTCCATACAAGATTCGGCCGGTATCCCGGCTGATCATCCGGATAATAATTCTTCGGCAAATCAATCTCAAGCCCTTTTCCAATATCCCTCTTATACTCTTTATCAAGAGAAATACGGTCATACTCCGGATGCCCGGTAACAAAGATCTGCTTACCGTCCTTTGCGATTACAATAAATACACCTGCCTCATCTGACTCCGCAAGTATGGTCAGATCCTCACACTTTAGGATATCTTCCCTGGAGACTGTTGTATGTCTGGAATGCGGTGCATAAAATACATCATCAAAGCCTCTGACAAAGGGAACCTTTCTTTCCAGCACCCTATGCTCGAAGATACCAAACATCTTACTATCAAGACCTGTCTTTTTAATACCATAGTGATAAAATAACCCAGCCTGAGCCCCCCAGCAGATATGCAGGGTTGAAGTTACATTCTTTTTGGACCACTCCATAATTTTAGCGAGTTCTCCCCAATATGTAACCTCTTCGAAATCCATTTGCTCCACCGGAGCTCCTGTAATAATCAAACCGTCAAAGCGGCGATTCTTAATCTCATCGAAAGTTTGATAAAACTGATCCAGATGGCTGGTAGGGGTATGTGTACCCACGTAGCTCTCTGTGGTTAGAAATGTTACATCCACTTGCAGCGGTGTGTTTGATAGGCTGCGCAGCAGCTGAACCTCTGTATCCTCTTTCACAGGCATCAGGTTTAAGATTGCAATCTTAAGCGGACGAATATCCTGGTGCATCGCCCTGGTTTCATCCATTATGAAAATATTTTCATCTTCAAGAATCTTTTTTGCAGGTAAATCACTCTGAATTTTAATCGGCATTCTTTATCACCATCTTCTTTATTATTTCTATTACAGTTACGAAAAATGTTCTCGTACATATAGTTCCTTATTTCGTCCAGTATTACAGGCATCTACTAAATTATCTACCATGTAAACACCTTGACGATTACAGAAATCTTATCATCCTAATACCAGATAAATCTTACAATTTAGATTATGGGTTGGAGTAACAAGACTTACCCGTCTTGTTACTCCAACCCATCTTATTTTTAATTATTGATTATCATAGCATGTTTTTTCATATAAATCAATAAATATTCATATTCTTATAAATCCATTTCAAAGCCACAAAACCTAACTCAGCTATTCCTTACCATCTCAATCATCTCTTCCTCCGTAACCACCGGAACCCCAAGCTCCTGAGCCTTCGTCAGCTTGCTGCCTGCGTTCTCACCTGCTACGACATAGCTGGTTTTCTTAGATACACTGCCAGAGGCTTTGCCTCCATAGTTCTTTATCAGCTCTTCCATCTCACTTCTGCCCATGGTAGGTAGTGTTCCTGTAATAACAAAGGTCATACCGGCAAAGCGCTGGTCTGTTTCAGTAGCGGCTTCCCTGCTTTCAAAGTTCATACCGGCCTGCTCCAGACGAGATAGAATCAACTGATTTTCCTTTAAGGAAAAGAACTCTACAATTGCATTGGCACTAATACCGCCCACATCATTGATGCTGATCAGTTCTTCATAAGAAGCATTGGCCAAATCATGCAAGGATTTAAAATATTTCTTTAGCTCTGCGCCAGCCTGTCTTCCAATGTTCTTTATTCCTAATCCGGTAATCAACCTGTCGATATCATTATTTTTGCTATCTTCAATTGCCTTTAATAGCTTATCCGTATTCTTTTCTTTCCCGATTAACCCTTTTTCGATTAACTCATCTCTATAGTCCTTCAAATAATAGATATCCGCAATGTCCTTTAAATATCCTTCTTTTATCAGCACTTCGACATATGCATCCCCAAAGCCCTTAATATCCATGGCATTGCGACCGACAAAGTTTGTAATATGCTGACTCAATTGAGCTGGACAATTGATATTGGTGCATTTTGTGTCCGCGGTATTCTCATCTCTTGTCGTTGGAGCTCCACAACTTGGACAGGTAGCAGATATGACAAAGGGAACTGTATTTTCCGGCCGCTTTGCGGTTACCACCGATAATACCTCCGGTATAATCTCTCCTGCCTTGCGCACCACAATGGTATCTCCGATTCTTACATCTAATTCATTGATACGATCCTGATTGTGGAGAGTTGCTCTCTCAACATTTGTTCCGCACAAGCGAATCGGTTCAAAAATTGCAGTTGGTGTAATACGTCCGGTTCTTCCAACAGACAGGCGAATCTCCTTTACCACAGTTTCCTTTTCCTCGGGCGGGTATTTATAAGCAATCGCCCATTTTGGAACCTTTGAGGTGGTTCCAAAATATTCTCTATCAGAAAGGCTATCCACCTTAACTACTGCACCATCGATATCATAAGCCAAGCTTCCTCTGGCTTCCCCGATCTGAGTAATGGCATCCCAAACCTCCTCCGCAGTATGGCATTTTTGATACCCTTCGATTACTTTAATCCCCTGGCTTTTTAGCCATTCCAGACTTTCAGAATGAGCTCCGAAGGTAATCCCTTTTGCTTCCTGCACATTAAAGACATACAAGGATAGCTTACGTTCCTTTACTACCTCTGGATCCAGTTGGCGCAAGGTTCCTGCTGAACAGTTTCGTGGATTTGCAAACAGCTTTTTACCCGCTGCTTCCAAGCGCTCATTAACTGCTTCAAAATCCTCATTCTTCATATGGACTTCACCGCGAATCTCTAAATATGGAACAGGCTCTTTTAACTTTGTAACCACGTCTTGAATCATTTTAACATTCTCGGTAACATCTTCACCTTGATTAATTCCATCGCCGCGGGTTACACCCAGGGTCAACAGCCCATCCGTATACCTTAGAGATATGGAAAGTCCGTCGATTTTTTTCTCTACGATGAATACGGTATCGGGGCGTTCCTTTTTTATCCTCTGAACAAAACTGAACACCTCTTCTTTATCAAATACATCCTGCAAGCTTAACATTGGAACATTATGCTTTACTAATATGCCCGCTTCTCTCTTGGCTGTTCCTCCCACCTTCTGGGTAGGTGAATCCGCACTGGCGTATTCCGGGTGCTCCTGTTCCAGCTTTCGCAATTGAAGGGATAGCTGATCATATTCGTAATCAGTAATCTCCGGATCATCCTGATTATAATATTTGTCATTATGGTATTTTAGCTGCTCTCGTAATGTTTCAATCCTCTGCTTCGTATCCATGGCTTACTAAACCTTCCTTCATTACTTGTATTTCTATCTTTTACTATCTGAATTTCTTTTTACCAGAATTACTTTTTCCCTGAATTTCTTTTTCCCTGATTCGAATATCTTTTCGGAGCATTTCTTTTATCTCCCTTAGAAACTCTAGTACCTTCGCTCTTTATGCCTTTCATATCGTCTCTTTTTGCAGCGCCATGCTCGCTTGAATTTTTGCTGCTTCGTTTGATCTGGTGACTGCTCTTAGCGAATTCGCCCTTTTTATAATGCGGTTTCCGATCATTTACCTGATCATATTCTGATTTCTCATGTCTGCCTTCATTGTAGCCAGACTTAGCAGGTTCCATCTTCTCTAGACTAGCCTTACCGTATCTCCCTTTCTTGTGTTCCGTCTTTTCATACTTAGTCTTACCGTACTTTGTAACTTTTTCATGTTCAGTACTCTCAAGCCTAACTTTATTGAAATTCGACTTATGGGTCTCCGCGCTATTAAGCTTGCTTTCATGTTTATCCTTATCAAACTCCACATTCCCAGAGTTACTTTTATCGTATTTGCTCTTATTAGGCTCTACGCTCCCAAACTTACTTCTATTGTATTTGCCTTTATTAAGCTCTACGTTCTCAGACTTACTTCTATCGTATTTACCCTTATTACGCTCTACACTCCCAGGCTTACTTTTATCGTACTTTACCTTGTCAGGCTCTGTATTCTTAGCCTTATTTATATCATTTTTGACCTTGCCATAGTTCAGCTTACTATCTTTAAGTCTACCGCGTTTTATCTTTTCATACCCGCTCTTTTCACGATCACTCGCAGCATACTTTGGCTTCTCAGCTCTATGTTCTTCTTGCTGCTGAAAGGTCTGGCTCAGCTCTTCTATTTCTTTTTCTGTAACATTTCTATAGTCCCCGGTCTTTAGTCTGCCTAACTGGATATTCATAATACGAATTCTGGTCAGTGTTACGACGCGGTATCCAAAATATTCACACATTCTTCGGATTTGTCTATTTAATCCTTGCGTAAGTATGATATTAAAGGTGTTTTTATCAATCTGCGTAATAGTACAGGGATTTGTAACGGTATCAAGGATGGGCACGCCTGAGGACATCCCCTGCAAAAACTCTGCAGTAATCTCTTTATTTACACGAACAATATATTCCTTTTCATGCTGATATTCAGCTCGCAAAATCTTATTGACAATGTTACCGTCATTCGTTAAAAGAATTAAACCTTCTGAATCTTTATCCAGTCGTCCAATCGGATAGATTCGCATACCGTATTTTATAAAATCAATGATATTCTCCGGCTCTCTTTGGTCGGTGGTGCATACAATTCCTTCCGGCTTATTAAAAGCAATCAAAACCAGCTTCTCTTCTCTTTTTATCGGCTTGTCCAAAAATGTTACTACGCTTTCCGTTGTCACCTTAGAGCCCATCTGTGCTATTTGTCCGTCTATTTTAACCTTTCCCTCAATAATGTAGCGATCTGCCTCCCGCCTGGAGCAAACTCCTGAATCACTAAGGAATTTATTAATTCTGATCTCATTACTTTCATCCTCCCCGGATGTTAATCTTTTCGTTCGTTTCGCCATATCATACCTATACCTTTCCACAAAAACGGTAATAGCTACAGTCTCTGCCATCACATAATTATACTTGATTTAGACCCTCAAGTCCACTTGTTTTTCACTCCTTTAACAAAGACGAATATAACTGAAACACCCTATAATAGCTATAAAAATGACTGCTGTTCGAAACTCACGCCTCCTAACAGCAGTCCTGTAATCTTGCTTTCTTATTTATTCTCATTCGGCTATATTACTTTCTGTCATTTTTATTTTATCTTGTCTTTCATTATTATCTTGACCTTGTTTTTATCGACATTTAAATCCATAATGTACCCATAACAGTGGATATGTTATTTAATGAAGACTTATCTTTCAGACATCCTTACTAAATAGATCCTTAGATATGGACACTCACTCTTATTGTTTCAGACTTCCCGACATGCTGCCATAGGCAGCACAAACATAGGACGAAGAGCGCTGTATTTGCGTTCTTCCAAGTGTGAAGCATAGAAATTCTTAGGCGGCGTATTTTGGCGCCTTAGAATTTTTTTTCACACTTATGCCTTCTGCCTTTTACAGATAATTTTTCATTACTTCGATATTCATTTCTTCTTTCTTTACAAATTCATTCGCTATATCTTTACTAACACCATCTGCATTCGGCTTTGCATGAATTAGCTTTGTCATCTGTGTAATACCCATCGTACTTCCCTGAATTACCATCTGGGCAATGCTGCTATCTGAGGGTCTCATGATCGTATTCATCTTAACGTTACCCTTCATCATTGCTTTTACATAAAGTGATTGCTCCTTTACCTTGGTTCCGCTTTTTAATAATTCATCCCTGGATTTTGCAGCTATTTCCTGATAATCCTTTAATTGCTTATGAAGTTCTTTATTTAGCTCTTGATTTTCTGCTTTGTCCAGTACTGCCTTTATAGCTGTAATACCAATGGAAGCATTCTGATACGTCTTTTCCAATAGATCTAAATCAACATTTCCAATCATAAAAATAAACTCCTTATACTTTTTTTAATAGTATAAGGAGTTGCCGTTAATTTATTCAGTTCCTTCGGTACTCATCCACTTAACCGAAAGCTATCGTTTTTTAATTGGACTTTGCGGTATCTGTTTTTGCTGTACTGGTTTTCGCCGCATCCTTTGTCTCATCCGCTTTTGCTTTATCCGACTTTGCAGTATCCGCTTTTGCTTTATCCGACTTTGCAGTATCCGCTTTTGTTTTATCTGTATTTTTTGATGAGTCTGATTTGGTTGCATTACTTGCAGCTTCTTTGATCTTTTTAACAAAGTTTTGCAAATCCTGATCCTTTTTCATTGCTGCTTCACTCTTATCATTTGTCATATCAAATAAAGCAATTACATCTTCATCTTTCATTCTTTCATCATAATAGCTCTTTGTATCCGCATCCATATCTCCAGAGAAAATCTTAAGATTACCATCCGCATCTGTTATTACATAGAATCTTGAGAGACCTGGAATTGTTGTGCTGATATTCGTAAATTTTATTTCGTGATAAACATATACAATATAGCTATTCTTTTCAAAGCTGTCTTTTACATATGCCTTTATTTTTTCATATTTTTCAATATACTTTGTCTTCTCCTGAAGCTCTGCCTGAGTTTCCACCTTAGATGGGTCACTCAAAAGCTTTTTGATGCCTTCAACATCACAATTACCCTTTGCAGTGTAATAATCCTTAAACATCTTCAATATCTTAGGATATCCATCCGCTTTAACGTCATACACCGGAAGTGGTGTTGGAGTAGGAGCTAACGTAGGCATGGGGGTTGTTGAAAGATCAGCTGATGACGCTGCCATTCTATCCTCTTCGCTTTCGACAGCTGTATCCATTGTCATTACAGCAGTTGTTGTCAATTTTTTGCTCACATTTTCCTCAGCACGGGTTTTATTCTGACTCAGAGATAAGGTCAAAATACCAATTCCCATAGTGCTCATTGTCGTTATTAAGATAACTTTTTTATATTTAAGCTTCATTGATTCTCCTTAAATTTGCCAAACATAGATTAATCAGTTTCTTCTATTCTATCAAAATATTAACAAAAATGCAACTATTTAATTTTAATCAATCTGTAATATCATTAATAATTTTGTAATATTCTACTCTTCCTTTCCCAATATTATACATTATCATTTTCTGGTATGTATTTATTTTTTTAATGCGATTATAATTATACAAAAGACCTTGTTAAATGTATAATAAAACAAAAACTCAATTCTTGTAAACCGTATCATTAGAATATGAATAGGAAGGAACATCATTTTTATGAAGAATTCATTTGAGCAGCATTTAAAGCAACTGGATAAACAGGAAAATAAACTATTAAATAAGCCGGAAAACAATTTAATGAAATCAACCATTCTGCCAATCAAGGATAAGATCGAAGGTATTATTCCGCAACAGCTTAAGAGTACCTTAAATGCTGCATTTTATAAGGGCTTTCAATTAATTTTTGAAAAGGGGAATCCTTTTATTGAAAAGACCTATGACAAGGAAAAACTGTCCTTGGATTTTGATGTTAATGATTATGCTCTGAATAAAAAGCTGAATCAACGTCATATGAAACGTCTGGATAAAACCTCGAATCAATCAAAATTAATTAACTCCTCCTTTTCTGTGGTGGAAGGCGGAGTCCTTGGTTTTCTGGGGATCGGTATTCCAGACATACCACTTTTTCTCGCTGTAATTATACGTACCTTGAATGAAATAGCGTTAAGCTATGGCTTCGATTATGAGACCGAGGAAGAAAAAACCTATATGCTTCTATTAATTAACGGAGCTATCTCAAAGAAAGAACTGCAATTGGAATGTAACAAACAGGTTGAAGCTCTTGGCAGCCAAATTGATCAGAATATTGTAAGTGAAATTAATTTTGATGAACAAATGCATGTGACCTCTGATCTCTTTTCTGAAGCACTGCTTACGGCTAAGTTTATTCAAGGAATTCCAATTGTCGGAGCAGTCGGCGGAGTTATTAACTACAATATTATTCATAAGATAAGCAGCTATGCACGTATCAAGTATAAAAAGCGCTACTTGGCGAAAAAACTATCCTAGTAATTACCAAGGTATATCTGAAAATGAACGAAATGAAAAATGCTAAGTCCCTATTAAACCATGGATTTAGCATTTTTTATTTTCCCATATGATATAAAATATGAAATTCTGTTCCAAACCTTAAAGTTCTGATCCAAATTGTGAAGATAAGAATACGAGGTGAGTGAACGCCGCTGTTTTCTGGATCCTATCCATGGAATTCCCGAAAAACTTCCTTACTTCATACCTCCAATAAAATAACGATATATTCCAGGCGTAGAATCCGGAATCAGCGCCGCACCAACACATTTTTGATAATATTCTGCAGGGCCAACCCCTCCGATAATGGCATATACATACCCCTGTTCTCTCAACGCCTCTAAACTTCTTAGCAGAAGCGCCTTTCCAATCCCAACTCCTTGGTGAGACATATGCACCATCGTTGGCCCAAAAAAGTCCGGTGCCGTTGCATTATAACAGGCATATCCAAGAATCTGATTGCCCTGGAGTGCAATAAAGCAGCTTAGCGGTGTATGGGAAAAACAGACATCGCACTCTGAAGCAGCACTGGCATAGGAGTTCTCCCGTATCCAGTCCAAAACCCTGTGTTTGTCCGGTGGCAACGGCCGGACTATCTGGATTCCTTTTTCCTTTAGCGATGCCAATAGAGGAATCGAATCGGGAAGGGTAAGCAGATTGACTAACATATCGGACATGATGTTTCCTCCTTTTATATAATACGTAAATTAGGTAATTGCAAAACTCATTAACTGAAGATATTGTATAAACAACAAATACTTTTTCGTAGCGGAATCTAAGCCCGAAGGTAACGCCCCCTCAAAGAAATAGAGTTTGTTGTTTATACAATTGCAAAAACTATATTGTTTCGCAATCACCTATCATACCCAAATCCTTTAGTATGCTCGTATGGAACTCTGTGCGAAATACACTGAGATCCTTGGGCAGCTGACCATTTTCGTAAGCCAACCGATTGGTAAGCATCACTGCACCCACTCCATTTTGTGGAGAAAGCCATAAACTTGTGCCTGTAAAGCCAGTGTGGCCACAGCCCATGGGATATTTGCTATCTACTTCAAACCCCAGCCCTCGTCCCAGGCCTGTGTCCTCCATTGCCCTTCTGAACAAGGGTTCTTGGCTTGTAAGATAAAACTGCCCTAGTTTTATTAATGCATAAGCAGGGGCAAAGAGACCCGCATGTCCACTGACACCGGAAAAGTAATACCAACAGTTTCCGTCATTTGCCTGTCCTATCACCGGTAGGGATGGATCTCTAAAGTTATGATAATTCAGTCCCCTGTCCGCACACATCTTCTCCTCTACGACGTTTCCATAACAAGAGATTGCAATCCGTCCTTCCTTCAGAAGCTTCTCCCTCAAGGCACTCCCCGGCGGAAAATAGGCTGGCTCTGCTAAGCAGGACAATCCCATCTCCCTAAAAGCCTCCGGCAATGAAATACCTTCATACTGCTCTACAATTTTGCCCAGTAATAAAAAGTTAAGATCACTGTAGTTCATGCCATCTAGCTTTGGCTTGTAAACAAGTAACTCCTTAAGAGCCACAAAGAACTCTTTCTCCTGTGTATAGAAGGGATACCAGGGAAGTAATCCCGATCTATGGGTAAGCAACTGCTCTATTGTAATTGGTTCAAGATATCCTGAAAGGTCTTGGTACTCTTTTACTGCTGGCAGGCACACCGCCACGCTGTCTTGAAGTCTAAGTCTTCCCTGTTGGATCAGATAAAGTACCGCCGTCGTTGTATAGAGCTTCGTCAGAGAGG